>CAJPLU010000018.1 GCA_905371595.1 Candidatus Saccharimonadota bacterium | reverse complement strand
GTTCTGGCTGCGCTGGTTGAGAGGCGGTTGGAGGTGTCGCTGCGGTAGTGCTGGCGGGCATCGTTGTAACGGTAGCTGCCGCCGTATCGGTCGGCGCTGGGTTAGCCGGTGTTGGAGCGGTCGAGCTGGCTGCTGGATTAGAGCTAGAAGCTGGGCTCCCTGGAGTCTCGGGGTTTGGATTTAGTTCATTCGCTTTAGTGCTATCGCTTTCAGCTTTTTCTGGAGAATTGTTAGCTGGCGCTGGCTCCGTCGCCCTAGCACTAGGACCAGGCTCGATAGTAGCTCGTTTTGGCTCGTTGACAAGAGGCGCTGGCGTGTCGGCTGGTACTGAGGCGTCGCCGAGAACTTCGTGGACGGTGCGAACGACGTCTTCGATGCCGACTTGCGACTTGACTAGGTAGCGATCAGCGCCGAGCGCCATGCCGCGTTGGCGCTGCTCATCGCTTGACAGAGCGGTCATCATAATGACGTGAATACCGCGCGTTTCGGTGGTGCTGCGTAGAATATCCAGCATGTCGAAGCCGCTAATATTCGGCATCATAACGTCGCTAATTATTAGGTCGGGTACTTCTTTGATGGCAAGCGCCAAGGCTTGTTCGCCGTCGCTGGCAGATAATATGTCGTAGCCCTCGGCGCGCAGCCGTACGCTATAAATCTCGCTGAGGCTTTTGTCGTCTTCTACTAGTAATATTTTTGTCATCTTACCCCTATTTTAACGGTTATGGTTTAAAAATGCTATACCCTATAGTTTTAATTTCGCCGCGGCGGGACGTTTAATCTGATTTCGTTGCGCAATTGTTCGGCGTATTTGTCGGGTGCGGCCTCAATATCGCTAAGCGGCGTGTTGGTAAATTGCTTGGTTGTATTGGCCGCGTTTTGGGTTAAATCGTTCGATTTGGGTGCTGGCGGCGGCGAATAGTTGAGTAAGCTGGTATCGGTGAAGGTCTGAGTCGGAGCTGTTGGTGTTGGTGCGTCTAGCGGCGTTTGCTCAAACTCGGCAGCCGCTGGCGCAACCGCTAGAATTTCTGGCGCATTGTTGGCTAGCATATCTTCGGCTGATAACTTGTCAATGCTGGCGTTATTTTCGGTTTCGCCGTTGTCATTTAGAAAAGTGGCAGCAACATGATCGACTCGCGGAATAGCCAAGAAAAATGTGCTGCCGTGCTGATATTCGCTTTCAACCCACAATCGTCCGCCGATAGTCTCGGCTAGTCGCCGGCACAAGTATAAGCCCAGCCCAGTACCGCCGATCTGGCGGGTGTCGCTGTTATCGACGCGGTAGAACTTCTGGAAGAGGTGGCCAACGTCCTCTGGCGGGATGCCGATGCCAGTGTCGGCGACACTTATCGTCACCTGGTCGTTGTTGCTGGTCACATCAACGGTGATACTGCCCGACGGCGTGTACTTGATAGCATTTTCAATCAAGTTTTGGACGATTTCGCGGAGGTGGTCGTTATCAACATTAGCATATAAAATCGGGTTGATTCGGCGGTTCTGGACCTCCTTGCTAGAAACATCGCTAGTCGATGGTACGAAATTGACGCTTAAGCCTTTTTCTTCGGCCTTCGGTGTTAACCCGTCGGCGATATCTTTGATGAAGTCGATGACATTAACGATTTTTGGGTTGTTGCTGAGGCGATGGTCGTCAGCTTTGCTAATGTCGAGCAAATCTTGAAAAAGCCGGCCCAAGTGCTCGGCTGATTGATGCGCTTTGGTAATATAACCGCGAGCGCGCGTATCGATGGTGGCGGTCTGCGGGTTAAGCGCTAGGCCGAGGTAACCCTCAATGCTGGCAACTGGCGTACGCATCTCGTGGCTGGCGGTGCTGATGAACTCAGCGCGCTGGCGCTCGTCGCTGCGCTCGGCGGTGATATCGCGAAAGACGATCACCGCGCCGTCGTTATGCTTGTTACTGATTGGCTTAACTGAAATGCTAGCCATAAAATTTTTGTCAGATTGGGTCTTGATTTTGAAGTCGTCAGTCTTGAGCGGGTTATTGGTGTTGAGGACGCGAGCAATAATATCGCCGTTATCGTTATCTTTGATAGTATTATTGTCCTGGTCCATCAGCCTGATGACTGATTTATATGACAAGCCGATGGCGTCTTGATTACCCCAGCCAACTAGCTGCTGGGCTGCTGGATTGATCAAGGTGACGATACCCTTCGCATCGACGGCTACTACCCCGTCGCCGATAGCGCTGATAACAATGTCAGAAGCTTGAGGGCCAGCCACGGTAGCTAAACTCTCGCAGATTGGTTCACTAGCGCCAACAGATTGGTGTCGGCGCAGCCACAGTAAACTTGCAGCTAGTAAGGGTGTAAATAGCATCATAGCCAATGCTGCTAATGATCCCAAGGGTGTCTGTTCAATAATAAAACGCTCCGCCACCGCGGCTGCAGCGGCGATGACAGCTGTCAAGAGGCCGTAAGTCCCGAGTAGTGGCCCGACAGCGATGATTGCCGCAAATAGCGCTAGATGCGGCGCTCCTTGGTTGCTGGAGGCAAAAACTAGCAGCCAGCCTGTTGCTGTCAACAAGATATAGTTAACTAGCAGCGACTGGTAAAAGTTTCGCTTAACAGCAAAATATGATACCAAAGTAATCACCAAAGCAATCGCGGCTAACGAGCCTGGTAGCATAGACACGTACAAAGGGCTGTCTGGTCCCCTTCCACTGCCAATAGACCAAGCAAACAATCCAGCTATAACAGCGAGGACGAGCATAATTGCTTCGCTGGCGCGGTGATGCCAAAACCGATCAATATAGTTAGACGTGATGCCCCCTAATTTAGAGTTGCTTATGATTAGTATATATCGACAAGCCGTTTTGCTGCAACCCTCTGGTACGTTCTTTAAGATAGCTTTAAGGTAATTTGCTATAATAAGCTGCAGATATGAAGCAGATTTTCAAAACTACCCTACTTATGGCAATTCTGACAGGGTTGTTCATGATGGTTGGCTATGCACTGAGCGGCCGGCAAGGCATGTTGATGGCGCTAGGCATAGCGGCGGTGTCTAACTTTTTCATGTATTTTTTCAGTTCGTCGCTGGTAATTAAGATGCAAGGTGCCCAACCGCTGGGCAATCGTTACCCGCAGGTCGAGCGTATCGTCCGCGAGTTAACAGCCCAAGCGAATTTGCCGATGCCAAAACTTTATTACGTCAAGACGCCGATTCCTAATGCTTTCGCGACGGGCCGCTCGCCGCAGCATGCTGCCGTAGCGGTGACGACTGGTATCATGGATATTCTGAATGAGGATGAACTGCGGGCGGTTTTGGCGCACGAATTAGGTCATGTCAAACACCGCGATATGCTAATCTCGACTATCGCCGCGACGCTGGCGGGTGCGATTAGTTATCTGGCGCAGCTAGCCTTTCTATTCGGTGGATCGTCGGACGACGATGACGGCGGTAATATCTTTGCGATGATTGCTTCGTTAATTTTGGCGCCTATCGCTGCGATGTTAATCCAGATGGCAGTATCGCGCAGCCGCGAGTATGCGGCCGATCAGTATAGCCACAGTATTCTCGGCACTGGCGATGATTTAGCGTCGGCGCTGATGAAGCTAGAAAACTGGAAAGCTAGCGTACCGCCGATTGCACCATCGCCAAGCCAAGAAGCTTCAGCTCATCTAATGTTTTCGAATATGTTCTCGCTGGGCGGCTTGCAAGCTCTCTTCTCGACTCACCCGTCGACCGAGGCGCGAATTGCTCGCTTGAAAGAATTAGACAAGTAGGCGTTGATGGCGGCCAAGCATAAGTTCCGCGACCAAATCCTGCACAAGATGCTGCATGTTCCCTATCGATTGCGCGTCCGTTTTAAACGTTTGCGGCGGCCATTCGCGGTAACTTATGTCTTTATCCACGGTCTGGCGGATACTGGTGAGTTGTGGCAGCCTTTTCTCGAGAATGTACCAGCTAATTGCAACTATATCGTAGTTGATTTGTTGGGCCACGGCGATTCTTATCTGGCACAAACACGGCGGATGTATAGTGCCCGCGAACAAGCCCGCCACCTGCTGGCTACCTGCTTGACGAATGGCTTGAGCGGTCCGGTAGTGCTGGTCGGACATTCGTTTGGCTCGCTGGTGGCGATTGAGTTCGCTAGTATGTATAAGGGTATTGTTAAGCGCTGCATCTTGGTGGCGCCACCGATTTACCGTGATAGCTCTCAGACAGGCGCGGCGCGATTACGCCAGGACAATCTACTACGTGAAATCTATCGCCAAGCGTTAAAAACACCCAAGGCGGTAGTGGCTGGCTACGATTTATACTCTAAGTTGGGACTAGCTGGCTTCTCAGAAACGCAGCTGACCCAGGATAATTTTAGCGCCTTTCGCGATACGCTGTTAGCTGGTATTATCAGCCAAAACGCTAGCCGCAAATTGGTCGAAACACGCATCGACACCGATATTATATACGGCAAACTAGACCCGTTTATCGTCGAAAAGAATCTAAAGCACATTGCCGAAAAGAACCAGCGAGTTACACTGCATTCGCTAACTACTGCCACTCACGCTATCCGCCAGCGCACGCGCAAAGTTATCGTTAGCTGTATGAAAAGGGCTATCAAACCAGAATCTGCTGTGAAATAGCTTATTGCACGTCATTACAATAAGCAGCCTGCTGCGAAAGTAAAGTGGTATTAATTATTATTGTAAGTATGCCGAAATCTTCGCTTTGGCGGCATCAACCGATTTGTTGGACGGAATCATCACGTAAAGCGGCGTACCGCTGTAGCTGTAAGTTGGCTCCATGGCGCCTGCGCCGTCGACGTTAGTCGATTCGACTTTCCATGGATGAATATCGTCAAGCTGTTTGCGGATGATTGCCTTGATTGACTGTTCGGATAAATCCGTCTCGATGGAGTTGCGGATAGTATCGACAATCTGCGGTAATTTCACGGCGTTTTCGGTACGCGACAACTTGGCGATAATTGCCTCGATAACGTGCTGCTGGTTGCGCCCGCGCTGGCGATCGCCTTCTTGGAAGCTGTAACGTTCACGCGAAAACTCCAAAGCTTGCTTGCTATCCAATGTGTTATATCCTTGATGGTAAGACTTAAAATCATAATCCGAATAAGCTTCAATCGGACCGATAGCGTCGATCAGAGTTACCAGAGAAGTGAAATTGATGCGAATATAGTGCTGAATATTAATACTATACAAATCTTCCAATGTCTTCACCGACATATCAACGCCGTACACTCCGGCATGCGTCAGCTTATCGCGCAAGCCTGTCGTGCCGTGCAGTTGCACATAATAATCGCGCGGCGTATTTACCAGCAGAATCGAATGTTTGGCTGGATTAACCACCATCAATATATTGACGTCGCTACGCGATACGGTAGATATTTTGCCAGCCGTATCAATGCCGCTGATGTAAAGAACATATGGCTTATCAACATTAATCGCCGAAGACTGCTTCGCAGCCTCCCCTTCCACGCGAATAGTCTGCAACACTACCAAATTATCGTAGAAAGTTTTATCAGCTTCTTCGATAATCGGCATATTAGCCTTACGAATAGTTGCCAGCTGCAAGTCGCCTGATTCGAGTTTATTCTTAAGTTCGGCCAAACTATCCAGCGCTTGTTGATTGGCAGAAGTTTCATCCTTGACTGCCTTAGTTACTTTATTATAAAGCGGATCAGCCGAAAGCATCCCGACCGATTGAGCATTACTAAGCGACGTATTACGATCCTTATAGGCAGCAATCACATATTCAACATACGACGACTTCCTACTTTGTATCGAAGACGTCAAACTATCAAAAGCTCGCGCCGTACTGATAACGTAAATATTCACAGCAGTAATCACCAAAGCCACTACACCAAGCGCGACCAGCACGCCAGTATGGATATTACCAAAGCGCTTCTGACTCACCAATCCCCAGATTATAGCAGCAGTCACCACCCCATAAATCGGCAAACCAATCCACAAATAACGCTCAGGCACAATCCCCGCCTGCAAAACACTAACCACCAGCGCTATGAACGATAACAACAAAATACCAGCGACCATTCTTCGCAAGCCAACTCTTAGTTTAGTAGTTTTAGTAACTTCAGACACCATATCTTATATATTATACTCTATTTTTTACTTTTTTGCAATATTCTTACAAAAATACCTATTATAAATACTCCAACCATTGCGGCGCAGCTATCTATCATAATATCGCGAAGCTCGCCGCTTCTACCGATGATAAATAGCTGGTGGAACTCATCGCTGGCAGCGTAAAGCGCGCAAACAATGATTGACAGCATAGCTGGGCGGTTAAATTTGAACTTACTTAAATCCACTCGCCATAAAGCATTAAACGTCAAAATACCCAGCACGAAATAAGCGAAGATATGCGCACCTTTGCGAACCAGAAAAGTTAGTAGCTGCTGATCAATACTCGGTGCAATGTAGTGCAGCTGTTCGACAAACACGCCGCTCTGCCCACTAGAAATCGAGGCCGGCTGCTGCGAAAGCATAAAGATAACCGCCATCCAGAGAAGTGGGAGAAGCAGGTGGATTTTACGCATGACGCTTTACCAACTTCCTAAATATTTTAGTAAATAATTTTTTGAAATAGAGATATTCATCAGTATTGCGATATACTAACCATACTATAAAAAGTGGCACTATTATAGCAACAACGCCATCATAAATTAATTGCAATAGCGGGTTATTCATAGTAATCATCCGGCTTATTATAAACGATGAACCGATAGCGCAAAAGGCTAACGCAGTATTAATTAGTATATGTATAGCGTATTCTTTGTAGCTCTTATGAAACAATCCTTTGAATACGAATTTTGGGTAGCTATAGCAGTGTAGTATCATTGAACTTATAGCCGTACCTAAAAACACTCCTGGTAGCCCAATTATATAAACCAGTGCCAATGAAGCAACGATGTTAACTAACGACTCTACGACAGGCGCCAAGCGATCTTCGTAAAAAATACCTGCCGCTTCCTTAAAGTTACCAAATACCGACCTAACTAGCGTTATGTACAAGCTGAGAGATAATGCCACTACCACCCATGTATCAAGAACGAATCTTTCACCGAGCCACATACGCACCAGACTGCGCGACGCAACAAAGAATACGCTTACCGATATAATTGACAGAATTTGGTTTGCAAATTGCAATCGCAAGAATGTCGTGAAACTCTTTTTGCCGCCAATATCTACTAGCAGATTGCCGATACTGGCGCGCACCGCATTAGATATCTGGATAAACAGAGATTGTATTGCAACCTGTATAAGCTGGTAATTGCTATACAGACCGAGTGTTTGCAACCCGAGTGCAACAGAAATAATGATATTGTCGGTCCCCATGACCACAAAAGCGCCAATCTTGTGAAAGAATAATCCCCCTATTTGCTTGAATATGTCTTTTTTGATTGTTTTATCGATTGGTTTTGGCGACGCTGTTAAAGTATATTTTTTGTTAACGATTCTATTAATTAAAATATTTTCAGCTAGCGTCATAACGATAGAAATCGTTGCGAACAGATAAAAACTTTTTGTAATAATCAGTGCGATAACTTTTACTATATTAAAAATAACGATTGCCGAGAGATGAATAATATTTATAATATAATTCTTTTGATCGGCGTATAGCAGCGATCGTTTGTACGACATCAAGTATGACAATATGCAGTTTATTACGAATAGTCCGTAGATAACGTATATATTGACAGACACGCTTGGATTGCCAGCTATTCCTGGTATAAAAGGTGCCAGGATAATTGCTACGACTGCTATAATCGCGGCAATCAAGCGATAGCTTAGCTTATAAAAACGCATGAGTGACGACACGCTTGACATATCATTTTCATGCAGCGGCTTGTATAAATGAAATATAACCGCAGATCCAAATCCCAATTCGGCTACTGACAACATCGAGATGATATTAGTAAACAGACTGTTGAGGCCTAGCAGTTGTACGCCTAGCGTTTGCACAAAGTAACGTTGCATGACAAAATTAGCAACAATCACAACTATCCCTAGAATTACCGATACAATAATATTTTTTATGGAGTTACTTGTGCGCATATTAGTTACTTTTCTTTTTTGCAGAATGGTATTATCTTTGTCTACAGCATTAGTGTCCACGGGATTGTAATAATTTTATAGCAATATCGTAATTAATTAGCGCTATAGCAGCGACAATTCTGTACTTATAAAACATATTAAAATCACGCATAACTAATCCTGCATTCTTTAGTATGACCCTCTTTATAATAGCAGACCCCTCTACTGATTTATTTACACTTGGATCAGAGGCTATTAGAACTGCTTCGATAAAATGACGCCCTACGGCCGCTTTTTGGATTTTTTTGTTATTTGTTGTAGATAAAGCATCCTTAACGATAATATCAGTAGCAGTTAATCCACTTAGTCTTTTCTCATTGAATTCTTGGTTCATTGCACTCTTCGGGTTTGGTCTATAAAAATACAGTTTTTCATTCAATACTTTAATTATCTTAGAAGATTTTATTAATCTATAATTTAATTCAAGGTCCTCTGCTATCGATAAATCTATATTAAATAAGTTTTTTTTCAACAGAACCGTAGGATATAATTTAGCACAAGGGCCGTTGTCAATTCCATAAGGGTACAATAATTTTATTAAAGCTTGGCTGCTGCCTATGGACTTTACGACAGGTTTTTTATATCCTAACACACGTTCTTCAAATTCATTAATTTTTTGCGTAGGTTTGCTAACTATTATGCACTCAGGATGAGTACATATAATTTGATTTACTAAACACTCCACTAAATATTTTCCAACTAGGTCGTCGCCATCCACGAAGGTTATATATTCTCCCCTTGCCTTTTTTATTCCTAAGTTTCGCGCTGCAGACACGCCCTTGTTTCGCTGCTTGTAGTATAAAATATTGCGATATCTCTTTTTCTTGTCTTTTATAATATTTTCAGATCCATCTTTAGAGCCGTCGTTAACAACAATAATTTCAATATTATCATACGTTTGCTCGGCAACAGAGTCTATACATTCGCCTATATACTCTGCGCAGTTGTAGACTGGTATGATTACGCTCACCAAGGGCCTCTTATCAGATCTTTCGTCTTCTCTACTAGGCTTTAGTATAATTTTTCTGCGAAAAAATGCCACTATTCTGGTCGGCAATATACTAGACACAATAGATTTAATGATTACCAGGTAGGCTAGCGCAGGAGCTTTAGTCAAATGGTAGTAATGCAAGCGCGCCTTAATCTCGCCTCTGCGTGTTTTGAATTTTCTCTTGGAATAGTCCTCTTCATTAACTCTATAATTCAACAACACTCTGTCAATCACAAAAAGACGAAACCCTTTCATGACTAACTCAAACCAAAGAGACAAGTCTTCTGCTCGTTTGTAATTTTTGTATCCTCCGACAGATTGAATATCTTTCTTCCTTATCATTACACTTGGGTGAATGATACTATCGCCATATGCTAGCGACTTGGCTGTTTTTTCGCCAGGTTTTCCTAAAACCCCCGTAGTACTATTTTTTGAAAATTCATTCGCAAGCGTTCCTACAACACTATACTCTTCATGATTTATCATAAATTTATATTGCTCCTCTAAGCGATTTTCGTCGGCAATATCGTCAGTATCCATTCTTGCCAAAATATCAGCTTTAGAGACGGCTATAGCTTTATTTAGAGATTTTACTAATCCTATATTTTCATCATTTTTAATAATTCTTATTCTTTTGTCTTTGTATTCTTTGACTATGCTACTTAAGTCATTTCTACCGCAATCATCAACTATAATAATCTCAATATCTTTGAATGTTTGATTTAAAATGCTCTCAATTGAGGCTCTAAGGTAATCTGGCGGGGTATTATATTCCGACATGATAACACTAATTTTTGGCTTGCTCATTAAAATCCTCCAAATATACTCTGATAAGGAAATATATCAGAGCCTTTTAATACAAAATATTGCATAAAGAACATAATCAAACCATACAGTGATACTAGTAGTAGAATAGGTCTCTGCACCTGTCTTGTAAATACTTCCGTTATAGAGGGGATGAATAGCAAAGAAAACACAGAAAAATACATTGCAAACCGGCTAATATCAACCGACGACAAACCTACTACTAGCATAGTAATCTCTAGAAATGACATTGCTATGAATAGTCTTGAGTAAGCTAATTTGTGGAATTTGCCCATAATTATGAGAGTTAAAAAGACAGAGAATATGATAAATTTTAGCATTAACATACTGCCTGCTGCGGCGTTGGAGGTAGATGAGTACTGAGAATAATCTGAAAATATAGAGCTCTGCATAAATGTTGAAAATATAGCTGAACCGCCTAATAATATAGCAGTCCCTACGATAAACATTGAGAATATTTCACGAAACTTAAAATTAGTTTTATATATAAACATAAGTATAGCTGGTAAAAATACTAACAAAATTAGAGAGCTCTTATGCACAAGAACTGCTGCGATAAATGGTATAATCGCCGCTATATTCTTGCGTTTATATAATAAACTGACCGATAAAAACACCATAGACATAGCTGCTAGCTGTCTAACCGCATTAAAGCTTACTGGGAAAATCACTAATAAATATAGCAGATAGGCAGTACTGGGATATTTCAGATTAAAGTTCTTAATACCGTAATATATCGGTAATATAGTTAGCGCGGAGAAAGCAGTAAACATGAACCAAGAATCAAGATTTAGGGCAATTCCTATGTTGGATATAAAGTATATACCCAATTCTGTTGGACCGTATGTCATATAACCTTTTAGATCTAAGTTAGGGACTATTCCGTTGTAAATATTTTCATAGTTCTTAAAGTCAGTGCCAACATTATAACGAAGACCCGACGCCAGAATTGGAATCAGCAAAGATATCAGTAAAAATAGCCTATTTTTTCTTTTTTGGCCAATTCGCATAAGTACAGCAGAAGCCAAAAAGATAGATATGTAAAAAATCAGACTTTCTTGCATAGCGTTTCTTTATATATTTTATTAATTTTCACTGATATATTATCTATTGAATAAATTCTTACTGATTTTTTTAAAATTTTATTATTCCTAGTTTTCTGTACGCCTTCTATGAATTCATCTTCATTAAATCCAACCACAAACCCATTCACGCCGTCCTCCACTAACTCGGTTGCCCCGCGGCATTTGGTAGTGACTATTGGCAAACCAGCGAACATTGCTTCGATCAGATGGACAGGCAGACCTTCGCGGCGACTAGCCGATACAGACAGGTCGGACATTTGTAGTAATTGCGGGATGTCAGAACGGTAGCCTAAAAAGTGCACATTCTTAGCTATGCCTAGTTTATCGGCAAGTTTTTTATGGTAGCCATTTAGATTATCTTTGCCAGCCAGCAGTAAGTGTACTGATTTATCTTCTTTATTGATTTCGTGTAGCACATGTAGTAGTAGGGTTTGATTTTTATTTTTATTCAATTCCGCCGGGTAAATCATCACGAAGTCGTCTTTTTTAAGACCGAGTGATTTGCGAAGCTCTAGCTTTTGCTTGGCAGTGAGCTTCGGCTTGAAACGCTTCGGATCAACACCCACGCCTGGCATGTATATAACATTTGTCTTGAATTGTTTTTTAGCGCGATGGTAATCCTCTTTATTGATAGTAATAAGCGTGTCCGTATGGCGAGCCATCAGCCGCTCGACTGGATAGTAGATGAGCCAGTTTAACAGCGGTGCTCCCTTGAAAAAGTGAAAGCCGTGAGCGGTATAGATAATTTTAGTACCGTTTTTACGAGCTTTTTTGGCAGCCAGCCGCGTTACCACGCTACCCATCGGCGTGTGAGTGTGAATGATATCATAATTCTCTTGATTGATAATCTTTTTCAGCTGTTTGTAGGCGGTGATGTTGCTGAGTTTGAACGGGCTGCGCGTGAACGGCACGACGAACGACTTGTCGCAATCAAGGATTTCTTCCTCGCCCATCGACGCGTAGTGAACTTCCCAGCCGTCTTCGCGCATCATGCGCATGAATGGGCGATTGAATTTTTGGAAGCTGGCAACGTGCGATGTAAATAAAATTTTCTTCGTTTTCTTCTGATTACTCATGCTGATTTATCATTACTTCCCTATTTTATTCTGCGCTCGCAATTCTTTTAATTCTTCATGTATGCCGCTTTTACCCAGCGTATTCGACTCTTTATCAAAAAGCGTTTTGATAGTTGCAAATATAATTTTAACATCATTCAGAAGCGTGACGTGATCTACGTATTCCAAATCATGGGCAATTTTTTGCTGAATTGATATGCTATTGCGCCCGTAGGCTTGCGCTCTGCCGGTGATGCCCGGACGAACGTCGTTGCGGCGGCGCTGGTCGCTATTCATATTATCGTAATAGTCAGTGATCCAAGGGCGCGGACCGATGAAAGACATGTCGCCTTTGATTATGTTAATAAGCTGCGGTATTTCATCCAAAGAGGTAGCGCGAATCACTTTACCTACCCTAGTCAGAGAATCTGATTTTGAAGTGTCGTGTACATCGTTGTCGGCAGGCATGCTGCGGAATTTGTATAGGGTAAATGGCTCGCCGTCTTTACCAGTACGCTTTTGCCTGAATAGGATTGGGCCGCGCGAATCAAGTTTGATACAGCCAGCGACGATAATGAAAATTATTGCAGTGAATGGAAACAGGATTAGTGCGCCTGATACATCCGCTAGGCGCTTTCCGTATTTTTGATACATTGTTTCGGTTTCCTTAGCGTTGTTTAATTATATTTTGCAATCTTTGGTTTCGTCTGAGCAATTAGCTGTGATTTTCTGTAGTCATAGATGAAGAACAGTACGATTACGGTCAGTGCTACCGAGGCGGCGGCAACTAAGCCGATTTGCTGCAGCGGCTTGATATTCGACGGGCTGTTTGGCGTGTCGGCCGAGTCGACGACGCTAATTTTGACAGAGCTGTTACCGTAAAGCGATTTGGATTGCTTTTCAAATTCTTGTATGGCTGATTCTAAAAGCGCTTTGCTAGTTTTTGGATTAGAGGTGCTCATTGATACGTTAATGATATCGGTATTTTTAACGTTTTCCGCCGTAGTATTGCCAGATAGGGTTTTATAATCTTCCGAATAATCGTTATTTGTAATAACCGGATCAAGTACACGGCGCGACGTGAATAATTTTACATAGTTATTGAGAGTCACTGAACCCTGATTACTGCTCGAATGGTCGGCGCCAACCAGCAGGATAGTCGCTGAGCTTTTGTACTGTGGCTGCTGGATAAAATAAGTATAGGTAATGCTGATAATTGCGCCAATCATAGCAGCGATAGCGATGGTTAGCCATCTTTTGGTATAAAAGCGCAATAAATCGTAAAGATTAATCTCTTCCATAGAGCTCCCTTGAAGTTATTTGCAATGTATTACTCTTTCTATTGTAGCATAAATTTCTCTTTTTGTAAATATTATCGTGGGATAGTGCTAAGGCTTTTATGATTATTAAGCCATACCTAGCTTAGATAGGTCTTTATAACGCTTATGCTTGTTACGCTTATGCAAAGTTTGCTATTATTTCTGTAGGGCGCTAAGGAGGGTGCTTATGAAAATTAGAGGGTATGATATTACAGAGAAAAGAGTGGCAGCCGTTTGTGCGGTTGTATTGCTAGTGGTTTCACTGTTTGCAGCTGTTAAGCAAACAAACGCAGCAGCTGATACAGAGAATTTACTAAGAAGTAAAGATCAGCAAAAGAGTTCTAAATCGGTTGAGCAGAAGATGAAAGTTAAGTCAGATGACAGTACTGTTCAGCAACTCGTGCCGCAGAAAAATAATGCTAATGCCGCTAACGCCAACAAAGATGCTGGGGCCGCCAAGAAAGCTACTGGTAGCCAGGAGCAAAGTGATAAGAATGAGACAGAAAAGAAAAATAAACCAGACGATAAAGCCGCGCAGTCGTCTGTGAATAAGTCGAAACTCCAGTCGGGCAGCTACACTTACGCTGTGCAAGACGGTGATTCGTATGCAACGATTGTTCGCCGCGCTATCAGCGAGCATGGCGGCTCAGGATTAAATCCCGCACAGAAGATTGCTGCCGAAACCAAGCTAGCAGAACAAGCTGGTTGGCCCGAGGTAGACACTGGACAAACCATAAAAATCGACAGTGCTATCCTATCGCAAGCTGTCAGCTTAGCTCGATCAATGACAGCCGACGAACAGCAGTCATGGCAGGCTTATGCTGATGGGGTTATTTGGTAAGAGTTATTTGATTTAACTGCTGTTTCTGGCTTATTGTCAGGTTTAGCTATAGCACTTATCTGGGCTGATAGATGGTTAATCAGAATATTCATTGGGTCGATGGTGTTTGGCTTTTTGGCGAAGGCGCAGGATAGTTCGGTGCAACCTAATAATACCGGCGGACTGCTGGGGTAATTATTGATATAGTTTACTGCGTTTGCCTGCTCGGATTGGGTTATTATTGGTATTTTATCCAGCGCTGACTGCGGTATTGCCTGACCAGAAATTACTGCGCGAATTATTACTTCCAGCGCTTGTTCTTCGTCCTTATCCGGCGTTAATACGGTTACTCCGGCGGCTTTCAACGGCTTGTCATATAGTCCAGTGCGGATGGTCGTCGGCGATGCTAGCAATCGAATTGTTTTATAATGGCTGCTAACATAATCAATTGCGGCATCCACCATGGAAGTTATACGAATATTCAGCCGCTGCTCAATATCGGGCTGCAACAAATGTGCGGTATTGCAAGCAATTATGATAATGTCGTCCATTGATACGCCAATGTTTTTTAGTTCGTTTATGATAATTTCCAAGGCTTCGCTGCGCCGCGATTCGTTGGCGATAAAATCAGGAACCGGCAGCGACAAGTGAACGATGTACGGAAAATCCGTGCCGTCTCTTGCGCCGTTTGCTGATGCTCGCCGAATTATTCGCTGGTGTAGCTCCAAGCTTGCCTGAGGTCCCATGCCGCCGATGATAATCATTCTCTGTTTCATGATTCCTCCTTTGGTCATATAAAAAAAGGCCGCGCACGGCCTCTATTCATGGTTAGTATTTTCAGAAGAAGTTTACGAACAATTCAACAAGCCGCGGCGAAAACGCGTGCTTTGCCAGGCGGTGCTGATGAATTGCCGTTTTATGGTCATGGGGTGATTATAGCGCTGGCGGGCGAAATATGCAAATACCTATAACTTTGCTTTATGATACGCCCGCAGAATCGCTTTCAAACTAACGCTATGCTGGAAGTTTATGTTTATACTGTCAACCTTGTCCAAGTGAACTCATTCCAGCTTTATAAAATTGCGTTAATCAGCCCGCTTGATGAGCAGTATTACCGATTTTACCTCTTTAGTTTCTTATCCTTCAGCTTCAACACCACATCCGCCTCTTTGGCCAGCTGCTTGCTGTGGGTGACGACGATGACGCATTTGTCGTTTTCATGAGCAGCCCGGCGCAGGATGTCGATGATGTCGGCGGCGGTGGTTTCGTCCAGGTTGCCGGTCGGCTCGTCCGCCAAGATGATTGGCGCATGCGAGACGAGAGCTCGGCCGATCGCCACACGCTGTTGCTGGCCGCCAGAAAGCTTCATGACATTGCGGTGAATATGATCGTCGTCCAGACCCATGGCATGTAGCGTTTCGTTGGTGGCCTTGGCATTAACTAACTTCAAGTTTTCCAGCGGCGTCAGATAATCGATCAGGTTGTAATTCTGAAACACCAGCGATATATTGTGTTTGCGATGATGCGAATAGCCCTGCTCGGCGATGTCTTGATCATCGAATAAAATCTGCCCGTCGGTCGGTGTGTCCAGCCCCGCCAGCAGCCCCAGCAGTGTCGACTTACCAGCACCAGAACTACCGACGATGGCGTAAAACTTGCCTTTTTCAAATTGATAATTGATGCCGCCCAGCACATTGCTGGTGCCGTCAGCGTATGAGTAAATGATATCGCGTAAA
>CAJPLU010000017.1 GCA_905371595.1 Candidatus Saccharimonadota bacterium | reverse complement strand
GCCGCCGCCGTGGATATAAATAACTAGCGGGTACGGTGTCGTATGAGTATTGAGTAGGCTGTTGATCGGCGTGTACAAATCAAACTTCTGCTTGTCTTGGCCAGCACAATATGGAATATCAGAGTCGACATTAGCGACATTGCCCAGGCGTGGATGATTATCGGTGCGGTACGACCTGTGAACATTTAGCGAGAAGACAACGATAATCATTACTACGAGCAGCAAAATCATCATCCAGCGGCGGACACGTCGGACTTGTTGGAGCTTGATTGTCATGCTTACTTCTTTCGCCGTATTTGGCGTCGCGCGGTCCTTTTTTGCGGGGCGTTAGCGAGCAATTCTACTGCTTGGTCGCGAGTGATGGTTTTGGGGTCGGTGTCTTTGGGGATTTTGGCGTTTTTGCTGCCGTCGGTAATGTATGGCCCGAAACGGCCGTTGAGTACCTTGATGCCGTCGCCAAAGTCAGCGATATTTTTCTCAGCTTCGGCTTTGAGCTTGGCGGCGTATAGTTCGCGCGCTTGCTCTTGGGTGACTTCGCGCGGGTCGATATCTTTCAGGCTGACGTAGAGTTTACCGATTTGAATATATGGCCCGAAGCGGCCGACGTTAGCCTTGATATCTTGCCCGTCCTCGGTTTGGCCGACTAAGCGCGGCAACTCAAATGCGTGCAAAGCTTGCTCTAGAGTGACGGTTTCGATCTTGGCGCCTTTAGGCAGCGGTGCGAATTGCGGTTTGTCGGCTTTGTCGTCGCTTGACCCTAGCTGCAGCATTGGTCCGAAGCGGCCGAAGCGAGCAATAATTGGTTTGCCAGATTTCGGATCAATACCAACTTCCCTGTTGGCGCCGACAGTTCGGCGGTCAATATTGCCAGATTGCTCAATCAGCGCGTGGAATGGCGCGTAGAATTTCTCGAGCATGGTGTTGCGCGCCAAGCGGTCACCGGCAATATCGTCGAAGTCTTTCTCGACGTCGGCGGTGAAGCCATAATCAACGACGCGGTCGAAATGGTCGGTTAAAAAGCCGCTAATCAGCTCGCCAGCCGGCGTCGGCACAAGCTTGCCTTTGTTGGAGCCGGTCTTTTCTTGGATAATCTCGCGCTCGACCTTATTGTCGATAAGTTGCAATAAGATGACATCGCGCGGTATGCCTTCGGAATCGCCTTTTTCGGCGTAACCGCGGGTTTGGATGGTGTTCATGATGGTAGCGTAAGTACTCGGGCGGCCGATACCGAGCTCTTCAAGCTTTTTGACTAGCGTACCTTCGGTATAACGGGCTGGCGGCCGGGCGAAAACTTGGCGGGCTTCTACGCTGTGGCGTTGGAGCTGGTCGCCAGATTTGACGGTTGGCAAAATTGTGTCATCTTTACCGCCGCCATAGACGCGCAGGAAGCCGTCGAAGAGGACGACTTGACCCTTGGCTTCAAAGACGAGCTTGTCGTTAGTCTTGCTTGAGTTATTTTGCTTTTCCCCGTCGTTAATACTAATTGTAATTGTCGTGTTCTCTAGCTTGGCTGGCGCCATTTGGCTGGCCAGCGTGCGGCGGCGGATGAGGTCGTAGAGACGCTGGTCATAGTCGCTGTCGCTGACCGATTCGCGAGTAATGTCGGTTGGGCGAATCGCTTCGTGGGCTTCTTGGGCGCCGGCGGATTTAGTTTTGAACTTGCGGACATGCGAGTATTCGATGCCGTATAAGCGTTTGATGTAATCGGCGCTAGCAGCGATGGCCTGGCTTGACAAGTTGACACTATCAGTACGCATGTAAGTAATGCGGCCCTCTTGATATAGTTTTTGGGCGCTGGCCATGGTAGCGCGCGAGCCCATGCCTAGCTTGCTGTTGGCCTCTTGTTGCAGAGTGCTGGTCGTGAACGGCGCGGCTGGGTTGCGGCTTGACGGGCTGGTGCTGATATCGGTAACGGTGAAAGTAGCGCCAGCCAGCGATTCCAGAAAGGCGCGAGCTTCTTCTTCGCTGTCGAAACGCTGTTTTAGCTCGGCTTTTAATTCTTGGCCGCCAGCGGCGAAAATAGCGGTTACTTTGAACTGCGAACTGCCAGCAAAGGTGTCAATTTCGTGCTCGCGCTCGACTAGCAGTCGTACTGCCGGGCTTTGGACGCGGCCGGCTGACTTGCCGCCAGGAACTTTTTGCCAGACGACCGGGCTAAGCTCGAAGCCGACAATTCGGTCGAGGATTTGCCGGGCTTGCTGGGCTTCGACTAGCTTCATATCAACAGTACGCGGATGCTTGATTGCTTCCTCGATAGCCGATTTGGTAATTTCGTGAAAAGTAATACGCTTGGTGGTTTTGGGGTCAAGCTTTAGTACCTCGCATAGATGCCAAGCAATCGCCTCGCCCTCGCGGTCTTCATCGGTAGCTAGCCAAACGTTGCCGGCGCCTACTTCTTTGACAGCCTTTTTCAGCTCGGTAATTACCTTTTTCTTTTCCGGGTCGATTTCGTAAGTCGTTTTGAAGCCGTGCTGGATATCAATTGGCGGCGTGCCGTCTTTGGTTTTTTTGGCAATAGCGCGAATATGCCCCACGCTTGACAAAACATGAAAATCATTGCCGAGATATTTCTCGATAGTTTTGGCTTTGGCTGGCGACTCGACGATAACCAGATTCTTCATACTTATATAATAGTAAACCGATTTGCTAAAAATGCCAAATTAGTGCTGGCTGCTGAGAATAATAAGACCAAAGAAAATAGCCCGCCAGATGGGCCTCGCGCCGAGCCTTAGAGCTCTGGCTGGCTATTTTCTAGCGGGCTTTTTAAGCCCTTTTCTGCCGAGGAGGGTCACTCCTCGGCGGTGTTGGTGGCGTCGTCGTTCACCTCCTCGTTCTCGGTCTTGGCGTAGAACTCATCGACATCCTCCTTAGGGAGGATGTCGATGAGCTGGACCTGCTCGGCAAGCCGTTCTTCCTCGAGTGGAAACTCGAAGTAGAAATCGTCGTTAGGACCCTGATAAGGGACCCGAATGTAGTACGACACGACCTTGCGGCCGCGGTCTACTTTGACCAGGCACGGCCAGCCAGCCTCACTGGTGGCCGAGATGAATGCCCGCTCAAGGCGGCGCCGTTGGTCGGCGTCGTCCTTGATCATCTCCCTTTGTATGGTCGCCCTGAGGGCCAAGATGACCACGAACGTGCTGACGAGGATCATCCCGGCGACGCCGGGGTGCTCGGTGTTGAGCACCCTAGCGGCCATAATGATCACGAAGATCATCGTGAGGATATCGATAGTGAGCCGAATGAAGAACTTCATTTCCCCTCCTCAGGGAAGTTTTCACTCAAAGCAAAAGGGCTACTTCTTGCCCTTTTTACAAAACTTTGAGCAAAAAGCTGATATATATATCACATATGGACGGCGGTGTCAATAGTTTTGCAATAATTTACTATTTTTTGCAACAAAATAGCCAAAAATCCCTTTCAAGCTGCAAATCGCCAATTTTGCCTGTTTATTTATCATTTCGGTGTTTTGATTGCCGGGCGCGTTCAATGTACGAAAGCGTTGATTTAAATGCGAACGGCAGCGATACAGCGAACGCTAAATTGCCGATACCGCGAGCAACTCTGGCGAGCTGGCTCTGGCCGGTGGTTTCGAGACGGCTACCGACTAGGTGGGCTAGCAATGAGCTGGTTTCGAGCGCTAGCGCCAATTTGCCAGAGATTTCCGGGCGTACGGTTTCATCGCCAGCTTCAACTATCGTTTTGGCGCTGGCAACAGCGTTGATTCCATTAAAAGCTGTAATGGCGGCGATTATTTCCGTTGGTGCGAGGTTTTTGCTTTTTATCTTATAAAGGATAATGGCGGTGACAGCTTTGTCTAGCCCAGCATCCAGCAACGCGCCGAAATCGCTTGTCTGCCCTGTTTTGCGGGCGACGATGCCGTCTAGAACGTCGATGAACCGGCCCGCGGCAACCTGTGCGACACCAGCAGCGGTATCAATGCGTTTGGCGCCGCGCCAGGCTAGAACCGCGCCAGCAATACTCATGGCGTTGGGGATGGTGGGGATATCAGTCCAAGGATTGAATCTCAGTGTCTTTTCGTGGGACTTGCCAGGCATAATATCTAAGTCTACAATTATACGATGAAAATGACAAATTTGCGAAAAGCTTAAACAATATTAATTAGACAAGTGTCCACTGGTTGGCGCCAAGCGAGCGGATAGCACCAGTCAGTTCAAGCATGGTTAGCGCAGTATTGAACTCGGTTGCTGGCAGTTCAGTGGCTTTTTGCAGCTGGTCGCCGTCGCGGATGCCTTGAGCGAGCTGTTCGATGATCGCTGTTTCGGCAGGTGTTGAGCCGAGCGGCAGCTTGGTTTGGTCGGTTCGCGCGTCTGGCATGGATTCTGGCGCGACAACCGACAAAATGTCGTCGAGGCTGGTGACGGGTGTGGCGCCTTGCTTGATTAGAGCGTTGCAGCCGGCGCTCTGCGGGCTGGTGATGTTGCCGGGCACGACGAAGACGTCTTTGCCTTGGGTTAGTGCGTGGGCAGCAGTATTGAGCGTGCCGCTGCGTTTGCTAGCTTCGGTGATGAGGACAGCATCAGCAATACCAGAGACTAGGCGGTTACGCTCTAGAAAACTCCAACGGCCGAGGATGTATGGTTCGGTGTCATCGGTAGAATGTTCGGACAAGATTGCCCCGCCCTTTTCGACAATGCGCCGGGCAAGCGCGCTGTTGCTACGCGGATAAATATTCGGTAACTGGCTGGGTACGATGGCAATAGTGGTGCCGCCAGCGTCTAAACAGGCACGGTGCGCTAGCGCGTCAGTACCTAGGGCTAATCCGCTAACAATGATAAAGCCGCGGCTAGCCAGGCCGCTGGCAAACTGATTTGTTACCTCGACGCCGTAGCTGGTTGGCTTGCGGGTACCGACGATAGCGATGGTCGGCTGGCGTTGTTTAGGAACTTCACCTAAGTAATATAATGCTTGCGGCTTGTCGTCAATATTAGCTAATACCTTGAGATAATTGCTGCTATCTGGTGATACTTTATTGATTTTCATACAAATTCCTGTTAAAAAGTATTGACATGTTGTCAAAGGTGTGCTAATATTGGGATGATTGATTGACCCGAGGTGGTGAATCAAGCACCTTATACCCCCTATTCTAACTTATGTTAGGTTGCGCTAAAAGGCGCACGGCAGTAATCTACCCTCCACTTTCGTGCCTAGACAACTTTTTAGCGTATACTAACCCCTTTGTCCAGCGGATCACCGTATGTGTGAGGTGGATCACGTATACCCGATAGGGTGGGACGAAGGGCAGAATGGCGCTAGGTGATGCCCACCCTTACCTAGCGCTTTTTTGTTATCTAATAATATTGACTTTTCGTCATAAAAATAGTATAATGGAAGTATGACCGCTAACGACTTTAACTACGATCAGATGCGCCGCGAGGAGTGCCAAAAACTGATTCCGCGAGTGTTTCATGTCGAGATGCCAGTCGATGAATTTTTGTTTGACGATATCGAGACGGGACGCGATTCATACGCAGTGATCTTTCGCAGCCGCGGCAGCGTGTATGCTCTGCTGATTGCCGAGAATGGTGCCGAGCAGACGCTGGAGGATGTGCGCCGTATCGTCAAGAATATGGGTTTAACGGCCGAGAAGTTCTTGCCGCCAGAAGCCGACCCGCAGTATTTTTATCGCAATGGCGTGGAGCTTTTGAAAAGGGTTTATCCGTCGCTACGCCGCTGGAATTACGATGATGTGTGGATGTATAGCCGTAAAGTACCGTACAGCCCAGCCCTGGTCAAGGTAGCATCGGTCGACGGTGAGATCCGGCGCTTTAATCAACGTGGTGCGTCGTGGCAGAAATTATTAAATTATTCATTTAGAAAGGTTCAGGTACGCTATGAATGATATCGATAAAGTATTCCCAGCGCGATACAATCGTTTGCTTAAGCTAGCAGAGGTGCGTCCGCTACAGTTCCGGCAGCAAGCGGCGGCCGTCTATGCGGCTTGCCCGCGCTCGCTGCGGCGGATGGCGCGGCGCTTTGATCGCAGCGTGCCGATGGCGCTGGAATTTTTCTTGTCTTGGCGTGATGATTGCTTACCGCGGCTGCGTAAAATCGAAAGCGCGCCGCAGCAGAAAACGCTGATTAAGGCGATGAGCGACAATTTCTTGACAGATGATGAGCAAACTGCAACATTGTTGCAATATGTGTCGCAGCAAAGCCAAGCGGTTGAGCGAGTACGCTTTGCGCTGCAACATTATGCAGAAGGCGAAAAGAAACTGCATCGTTTGGCGCTAGAGTTTGTTAATCAGCCGGCAGAAGTTTGTTCGCAGCAGGTTGAAATTTACGTAGATTATTTGCTCTACCGTGCGGTTGCCGAGGAATTCGGTATGACAATCCGTGATCCGCAGGCGCGATTGATTAAGCGTTCATTTCAGTCGAAAGTTGAACGCCATCAGATTCGCCGGATGACGCGCCAAGCGCGGCGGCGTTTGAACGAAATCGATGGTGCTACTGCCGAGATTGAACAAGCGCAAAATGGCTTGGTGGCGCGGTTATTTGGCTTGAAAATTGATTATGTGTCGGTGTTGGCGGCGCGGCAAGAGTATGAAAAAGCGTTGGCGCGTCTCGGTAAAAAGTCAGCTAATAGTCCAGCCAAACGACTAGCTCTCTACGAGAAAAAGACCGAGGATCTTCGTGCGGAATATCTGGCTACCGTGCCGGGATTGGCTAATCTGTCGGACACGCAAAAAGCTGCCAAAGAAATTGACGGAGTGTTGTTGGCGGTATTTGATCTCACTAATGAGCAGCGCAACGATATTATGAGCTTGCTCAAACGCTACCGCGAGCTGATTCGCGAGCGCGAGACGCTGCTGACGATGATCGGCGATTAGGGTTACTTTTTTGATTTTGATTCTGGTTTTGGCTTGTTTTTGCTAGCACTAATGCTTTTAGCTAGCTGCTGTTCTTGCCGGCATTTTTGGCAAATGCCCTCAAGCTCAAAATGGTGATCAATGACTGAAAAGCTGTACTTTCTGCTGAGGTAGCTGATGAGCTGTTCTAGTTCTGGGGTTTGGATTGGTGTAGCGTTTTGACAGCGGATGCAATATAAATGATGATGGTGCGGAATGAATGGCTCGGCTAACTCGTAATAGTTCTTCCAGCCGACGTGGACGATGCTAATAATCTTGAGATCGTTGAACGCCACCAAGGCGCGGTAAACGCTAGTGCGATTAATATTCTTGCACTTTTTTGCAATGTCGCTGATAGTCAGCGGAACATCGGATTTTTGCAATGCGTCGAAAACTTGTTGGCGCGGTTTGGTTAGGCGCAGGTTGTGCTGTTTGAATAGATCGTCGAGGGTCATGATATTGCAAGTATACAACTTATTGCAACAAATTTGCAATAATTCGGAGGGTTTGGCATTATGAAAAGCTATGGATATAGCAATTAAAACAGTGATGAATTTGCACGATTTTACGCCATCGCCAGACGTCAATGCGGCTTTTTCTGGCTTGGTGGCGGCAGCTGTGCAGGCGACAAAATTACCGAAGTGGTGTAATGACGAGGTGTGCCGCGAGGTGCAGCGCCGTTGTTCCCTGTCAGAATCAGAGATGGAAATGTATTGGTCGCGGCGAATTGCCAGCTCAGCCCGTCCGCAGCAAGAGCTAGAAAAGTTTTGGTATATTGACAATTACCGCGAGCTAGTGCGGCGTGAAGTTGGCTTGCTGGGCGGGTCGGGTTTGGTATTGAGCAATGGTAGCCGCATGGCGATGATTGGCAGTGGTCCCCTGCCTTTGACCGCTTGGTGTTTGTGGCATCAGACGGGCGCGGTGGTCGATTTGGTGGACGTGGCGCCGGCCGCTTTGGTGCAGTCGCGCGAACTGGCACGGGCGATTGCTTGGCCGGTTGGTGAGTGCTTGGTGGCGGACGGAGCGGCGGTGGCTTTGCCAGGCAGTGCTTACGACGTGATTTATGTGGCTGGGCTGGCGGGCGATTCGGTTGAAGCCAAACAGCAAATTATTGATAATATTTTGCCAGCGCTCCTGCCTGGCGGGCGGATTATTGTGCGCGGTGCGCATGGCGCGAAAACGTTGTTATATCCAGCGTTTGACCCGAATAGTTTGCAGCGCGTGCAGCTGCTGGTCGAGTATAATCCTGACGACGATATCATTAACTCAGTATATGTGTATAAGAAAGGCTAATATGAATGATAAGATTGCATTATATTTGGTGAATGGTGCGCTGGGTGCTGGCAAAACGACGCTGGTTGATTTTTTGGTGCAGCAGCCTGAGTTTGCTGGTGCGCGAGTGATTGAGAATGAGTTTGCGTCGGAAAGTATTGACAGTTGCACATTGGCGCAACGCGTTGATGAGGTGGCAACAATTGCTGGCGAGTGTATCTGCTGCAGTAGTGGCGAAGAGTTGATTGATATTTTGCACAATTTTGCAATAAGCGGAAAAGCATCAGTGATCATTGAATCGACTGGCGTCGCTAACACTTTGCGGGTGGTCGAGAAATTGCTGGCTGGCGATATCTTTGAGCAGTATGATTTGAAGCAATCGTTGTATGTTGTGGATGGAGCTGAAGTCAAGGCTGACGGCTTGGTGGAGGCGTTGCTGGCGGAAGCTCAGGCAGCGGATGTGGTATTGGTTAGTAAGTTGGATTTGCTGACTGAAAAAGACCGTCAGCAGCTAATTGCAACATTGTTGCAACAAGGGTTAACCAACGTTGTGAATATGGATCACGGTAAGTTTGATTTGGCGCAGCTTGCTAGCGAGTCGCGTATTTTGGATTATTTGCTACTGCACGAGCCTGCGGAAAACGCGGCTGAGAATGTCTTAAATTATAGCGTGATTGATGTGTCTGGCTTGGCTATTAGCTCTGAGAATATTAAGAAGATCTGGGCTAGTTTGCGGGACAAATATGCTTTGCGGCGCATGAAAGGCGCGGTCGCTGACGGTAACGAAATATACCACATCGAAGCAACGCCGCAGCAAATGCGGGTCACGCGCGGTGCCATTGACGAGTCATTAAAATTAGTTGTCATTGGCGAGCGGGCGCGTGAGATTACGCGCGCAGTAATTATGAAGGAGTTGGGGTGATGGACAGCGCGAGAGTGGCGGTTGATAAGCTGCTTGATATGTATGATGAGTATAAGACTTTGACAGCAAAGATTGCTGCTGCGGAGCGCCGTTTGGCATTGGCGAAACTGAAGAATAACGATATTGAACAAGTACAGACTGAACTTGATATTTTGCGGCGAGACCAGCAGCAACTATCTGACACCATGACGTTTGATACGCCATTGATTTGGGTGATGTATAAATTTGAGGCCTATCAGGACGAGGCGCAGCCGATTCGAACGATGCACGATTTTCGCTTGCACTGTTCAAAGCTGGGCTATATTTGCACTAAGCGCTTTATATTTCTTAATGCACATTTGTGCAGTAACGGGCAACGTCCCCTGACGGACAGCGAACAATACCCCGACGAAATGCTGCTCAGTGAGATTTTTCCGCTACTAAGTGAAATCGAGCGCGATAAAAACTTCTTATCTAACTGGCGCGCGCATGAATATTATCAGGAAGATGGCGCTACTAAAAAGTGGCAAGATTATAAACCAAATAATTCGTAAGGGTCTTCTGGTTGCGGTATCGCGGTAGCGGTAGACTCGGTGATGACGTATTCAGCTTTGCCGTTAATTATTTTTTGCATCAACTTCCCTTTGACGGTTAACCAAGTGCCATCGCGGTAGCTATTGGCAGGAGTTTTTTCTACTAAGATTTTCATAGGTATGCTATCGGCGGCGCAGCAGCTGATAACGTAGCGTGCCAGTTCGAAATAATCGTAGCCATAGTTTTGTAGCGTGCCACTCGAGACGAAACCAGTTATCGTTATGCTAGTATTGTCAAAATACGATAGTTTTTGGCAGGAGTTGAAAGCAGATCGCCAGCGGTTGATCGATATACTCGTCTCGCCTTCCTGAGGTTTAGGAATATTGCAATAGTTTGTTTGACTGGTGGCGATAGAATTTTCTCTTTGAGTGACGCTGCTCGGTGATAACGGTTTTGGCGGCAGCAGATAGCCTGCTAGTAAAATTAGAACAGATAGACACGGGGCGAACTTGACATGGCAGAATTTGAAACGGTGGTGTGCGGTTAGTGTTCCGCTCTTTAATTGCAACACTATATCAATAACCAAGAAAACGATACCTATCGTGCTCAAAATGGCAGCAAAAAGATGGTAGCGCGGATGGATGTAGAAACCGAGCTGACCGCGGCAAGCTAGCAACAAAACGTATCCGCAGGCAGCAACTCCGCCCAATGACTTCGCCAAATTAGCCCGCATAAAGCAAGTTTACTCCTATACCTGCCGCGAACGACAATGCGAAAATTATTAACATCACCACAGCGATAAATCGCCAACGGAAAGTGGTTCGCATCAATACGATTAGCTTGATATCAATCATCGGACCAGCTAATAGAAATGATAGAATCGAGCCTGCTGTGAAACTGCGGGCATAGGCTAACGCAAAAAAGGCATCGATACTGGAACAGATCGAGACCACGAAACTCAAGCCAATCATGGCGATAACTGATAAGATGATGTCGTTACCGACAGTGTTAATGATGGCGCGCGGTATGAAAACTTGAGTGGCGGCAGCGATGATAGCGCCGATACTTAGCATGGTTAATAGTTGCCAGAATTCGTCGCGCGAGGATCCAAGCATCTCCTTGAGCTTAGAGCTGTGCTCGTGCGCGCGGCAATACTCTTTGAAAGCTGGGCGAACGATTTTATTTTCGTCCATGAAGCTGACGATCAAGGCGGTCAGTTGGACGATTATCAATGCAAAAATAATTCGCCACCAAACCATGTATGGCTGAAAGCTGAAAGCGGTCATTGTTGCAATAACGGTGATAGGATTGAGAATTGGTGCGGCAAATAGAAAACTGACGACGTCGGCGGGCTTTAAGCCGCGAGCCAGTAGGCTACGAGCAACTGGTACGTTGCCACATTCGCAGACTGGTAATGCTAGTCCGGCTAGCGATAATACAAATCGTCGCCAAAATGGGTTGTGCGGTAAGACTTTAGTGAGTTTGGCTGGCGGCAAAAAGCGGCGAATCAAAGATGAAATGATAATTCCGAGAATAACAAAAGGTAAAGCTTCAATGATTATGCTTAACGTGATGGTTAGGAAGTCTTGCAACATTGTTGCAGTTTCGTTGAGCCAAATGTCTGATTTGTCACTGATTAGCCATAGTCCAAGCTGGGGGCTATATAAGTATATTACGATAATAAATACTGGCGTAATTATCCAGCCGGTAAGCATCTTTACCGTGTTAATTAACTTATTTATGTCGAAGTTTTTGACACGTTTTTTTGCCATACTTATAAATTATAACAGTAAGCTTGTGCTATACTAAATCAATATGAAACATCTCTGGCACTCGCATCACCCATTTCGGATTTTTTGGTTTTCGGCGTTGTTGACGCTGGCGTTGGGCGGGTTGATTTTCGGTCATTTCGGCGCGAGCGGCTTGTGGTTGTTTGCAATTTTGGTAGTGCTGGAAGTTACCTTTAGCTTTGATAACGCGGTGATTAACAGCAAGGTGCTGGCTGGCATGAGCCAGGTTTGGCAGAAGGTATTCTTGACGGTTGGAATTTTCGTGGCGGTGTTCGTGGTGCGGTTCGTGCTGCCAATCATCATCGTGATGGTGGCGAGCGGTCATGGATTTATGGAAGTGGTTGATTTGGCGCTGAATAGACCGGCGGAATACGGGCATATTTTGCACGAAGCCTCGCCGATGATTGATGCCTTTGGCGGCGCGTTTCTGATTATGATTGGCCTCAGTTATTTCATTGATTATAACAAGCGCGTACATTGGATGCGGCATGTCGAGCCGTGGCTGGCCAAGGCTGGGCGGTTTGAGAATTTCAAGGTGTGTTTGATGCTTAGCGTGGCAGCGGTGCTGTATTTCACGGTTGAGCCGCCGCATCGGGCGCTGGTGCTGATTTCGTCGGTGTTGGGAATTATATTGCATATCGGGCTGGAATTGTTCGGCTCATTCTTTCACGAGGACGACGCCAAGTCAGCTAAGGTCAAGGTTGGCTGGGCAGCCTTCGCCAGCCTGCTCTATCTGGAGGTGCTGGATGCCAGTTTCAGCTTCGACGGCGTCATCGGTGCGTTTGCTATCACCAGCAGTGTGCTGCTGATTGTGGCGGGCCTGGGTGCCGGCGCGATTTGGGTGCGGTCGCTGACGGTGTATTTGCTGCGGACGGGCATGCTCAGCAAATATAAATATCTGGAAAATGGCGCGCACTGGGCGATTATGGCGCTGGGTATGATGATGATCGCCAAGCTGTTTCATCTGGAGCTGCCGGAATGGGCGACGGGCGGCTTGGGTTTGCTGTTTGTGAGCTTGGCGGTTGGCAGCAGTATGCTGGAAGCGCGAGCGATTAATTTGCAAGAAGCAGCCGCAGCGAAATTACATAATGCTGAGCGGCGGCTGAAGCACGGCGCGGCGAGGATTGTGCCGCGGAAGCGGCAGTAGTTGCTGGTACTCGGGGTTTTTCGTTTTGGGCAGCATTGCTTGCTTATTGCGACATTGTTGCAATAAGCATTTTTAATTTCGCAGGCGTAATGGCGTAGCGATGTGCCGGGGACTAGAGCTTGACGCTGAGCGGTTCGATAGTATCATCAAGAAATGTGCCGATTAGCTTGATTGCTTCGGGAATCGTCCAATCGAGGAGGATTTTTTGCTCGTCGGCGTTAAATTTGCTGAGGACGAAATCAACGTCGCCGATTTGCCGTCGCAGTAAGTTGTCGGTACCGATACGAATATGCCAAAAGTCGGAGCCAATGTGAGCATGAAGCGATTTCAAACCGTTGCTGCCAGCGTCGCGGCCGCCCTTGCGGACGCGGATCTTGCCAAAATCAAGCGCCGTGTCGTCGTGAATAATCAGTACATCATCAAGCGTCAGCTTATAAAAATCTAAAATCGCCCGCGCGGCGATACCGGAGTCGTTATAGTAAGTGGTCGGCTTGACGAGGAGAATTTTTTCTCCAGACATATTCAATTCGGCAATATCCGCCGAGAATTTTGGCTTATTGCTAAATTGTACACCCTGCTCCGCCGCCAATTGGTCAATTACTAAAAAACCAGCATTATGCCGCGTGTGAACGTACTTTTCGCCAGGATTGCCAAGGGCCAGGATGACTTTCATAGCCTTAGTATAGCACCTTGGCTGTGATGACGTATAATAGATGTATGGCGAAACGCGATGATGATTTGGAATTTAGTGTTAATGCGGCATTTGACGAAGCGCGGGCGGTTATTGACAAAGTACCGCTTTATTTAGTGAACGGCTCGCTGGGTTCCGGCAAGACCAGCGTGTTGGAATTCTTATTGCAACAAAGTGACTATAAGGGTGCGCGGGTGATTGAAAATGAATACGCCAATGAAAATGTCGACGGCTATCGGCTGGAGGGATTGGCAGAGATGGTGACGACGTTGGCTGGCGACTGTGTCTGCTGCTCGTCGAAACATGCGCTGACGCGGATGCTGCTGGACTTTTGCCGGAATTCTCCAGCGCCAGTGTTTATTGAGGCGACGGGCGTGGCGCGAACGATGAACTTGGTCGAGAAATTGATAAATGCACAAATCTTCAATAAGTACGAATTGATGCAGAGTTTTTACGTGATCGACGCGCACGAGATTTTGCGCGGGATTGAGCCAGCGCACGAAGTTGAGCTACAAGCAGCAGACGTGATTTTAGTGACTAAGGAAGATTTATTGAACGATAGCGAACGGGTGGAGTACGAAGCAAAGCGCCGCGCCCTGCCCTATGCCAAGGTGCTGAGCGCCCCACACGGTCGGTTTGACCTCAGTAAAATCACCACGCCGTCGGGGCTGCTGGCGTTTTTTGATACGTATGACGGCGAGCTAGCGGTGCCGGATAATCCGACGTACGCCGTGCTGGACGTTTCAGGCATGAAAATTACGGCAGCGATTTTAGAAAAAATATGGCCGGAATTATTTGCGGCGTATGGCCTGCGGCGAATGAAAGGCTGCTTTATTAGTGACAACGGCGCGCGCCAGCATGTGGAGGCGACCGAGCAGCAGATTCAGCTAACTAATGCCAAGCCTGAGGAGGCGGCAAAAATCGTGCTCATCGGCAAACGAGCGGATGAAATTACGCGCGAAGCCTTGGCGGCGCAACTAGTGATGTTTGGATAAAAGTTCGCTTTCGTCGTTTCCGACTCGTCAGCATAGACACGCATCTATGGAGCGAACTGACAAGCAGGAGAATAATAGGCGGCGGAGAGAGGACCGCCAAGGATTCTCGGCGGCTTGCCAGTCGCGATTCAGCCGCAGGTGCCGGTGGGCTTTCGGTCTGTCTGGGTGATTTCTGTGATGTTCCAGAAAGACGATGCCCAAGGTACCCTGTACCCGTAAGACTTAATGATGTAAGTCTTACCGACCTGGATCTTTCCATACAGGTCCGCGCTGTTAAACCTCGTTCCCTCGGACCCGTAGTAATCCGTCACTGTATACGTCTGACCAGAGGTATACACTCTGTACTCGTGGGAGCGGCTATCGCCGCTCCCCGTCTGGACGGAACCCTTGTCACACACAGTGACGATCTCCGTGTGCTGGTTTCCCTGCGCCAGCGAGGTCGTACAGGCGTGAAGCCCGAAGACGGCAATGATGATCAATACGAGAAAGAGCACGAAGCCCTTCCCCAGTTCTGACGTCTCCTTGTAACTGTGGCTCATGACGAGTCTCTCTCCTCACCCGGACGGAATGTCCGTGTTTTATAAAAACACTGCTCGACGCCCGGATGGCGTGTAAGCAAGATGAGGTTTCACGACACTATTTTGCCTCCGCTAAAATAACGCCATAAAATCTCACCTTGCTCTATTCTCAACTGCTTGTCAAAAAACACTTTTGGACAAAACGTCAAACATCTGTCAACAAAAGCTAATATATATATATATATATCTAATAGAACAAAACATCAAGGGGTTTTGTCAAAAATGTGGTTTTATAGATATTTTTCGGCGTTTTTGGCTTGTTTGTAGGCTTTAGTGACCGGCGCTAGGCCGCGGGCGACGCGTTCGCGGTTGGCTTTGAGCTGCTTCTCGTCGCGGAAAGATAATTTAATCGGCGTGCCAGTGTAATCGAAAACATCGCGAATTTGGCGCTCTAGATAACGCTTGTAGCTCCAATGGACGAACTTCAAATTGCTGCCGTAAATGACGAACCACGGCGGATTGGTATCGGTTTGTACGATGTAGCGCAGCTTCGGGTGGGTGTTTTTCAGGCCGGCTGGCGGATGCTTTTGAATTGATTGCTGCAGGAGATCGTTAAGCTTACGAGTAGTAGTTTTTTGCTGGCGGTGCGCATTGATACTGAGGGCTAAATCGAATAATTTAGCAACATTCTGGCCGGTGACCGAGCTAGTGAAAATCAATGGTGCCCACGGCGTAAAGTCGAATTGCGCCGAAATCTTTGGCGCCAGCGCGTCACGGGTGTAGGCATCTTTGCCGAGAGCGATGTCCCATTTACTAACGACGATGGCTAGCCCCTTGCCTGCTTCGGCGATAATGCCAGCTAGCTTTTGGTCTAGGGCGGTGCTCAGCTCATTGACATCCATTAGCAAAAAGCAGATATCAGCCTCTTCAATGGCTGCGAGGGTGCGCAAGACGCTAAACTTCTCGATACCGACCTCTTGCTTACCTTGGCGGCGGATGCCAGCGGTGTCGAGCAGTTCGATCGCTTGCCCGTGGTATTGCAGGCGGACGCGGTTGACATCGCGGGTGGTGCCGGCGCGGCTGGCAACGATGGCTTGCTGCTTGCCGGCTAGCGTATTAAACAGACTAGACTTGCCGACGTTTGGCCGGCCGATAAGGGCGATTTTGAGAGTTTCGCTGGGCTCGGCTTGTTGTTTGGCGGGAATGTGCTGGCAAATTTCGCTAAGGATGTCGGCGATGCCAGAGTTGTGTTCGGCAGAGGTGCGAATGATCGACTTGATACCGAGGCGTAAGAATTCGCTGTTGGGTAGGTTGCCTTTCAGATCGATTTTGTTAGTGATGAGAATGACGGGTTTGCGGCTCTTTAGGGCAGTTTTGGCGACGCGGCGGTCTTCGTCGCTAGGGTATTTGGTACTGTCGACGACCACGAGAATGACGTCGGCGGCTTCGGCGGCCTCGGTGATTTGGTCTTGGATGCTGGCTTCGAATTCGTCCTCGGCGGGCTTGAGGCCGGCGGTATCAACTAGCCAAAATTCACGGCCTTGATAGGACGCTTTGCCGATGACGTTGTCGCGAGTAGTGCCGGCTTCGCGGGCAACAATGGCTTGCTGCGAGCGCATGATGCGGTTGAATAGCGAACTTTTACCAGCATTGGCACGGCCGATAATAGCGACGGTAGGAAGTTTGGTTGCCATAATTAACTTAATTATAACAGAGGTGAGTTGATTTGGCGAGCGCTAGCGGTATAGCAGAATTTATAATAAGCCGATTGAAATGGTGTTATGCAGTGTCGATAGTAATGTTGTATCAGCATGTTGCGGAAATGCTTTGCCACTCCCCTTGTTTCATGTTGCCAAGCGAATAATTGCCGAATTGTACGCGGTGCAGTCGCACGACGGTGTAACCGAGCGCGGCAAAGGTGCGACGGATTTGGCGGTTACGGCCTTCGCTCATGATGACTTGCCAGTTGAGGCGGCTATCGTCGAGGCGCTCTAGAGCCAGCTGGCTGCGGCCGTCCTCGAGGTTGACGCCAAAATCGCTAATCATCTGCTGGTGTAGCGGCTCAAGCGGCCGGTCGAGGCGGACTTTGTAAATTTTAGTCTTGCGAAAACTTGGGTGGGTCATGCGGTGAGCAAAATCGCCGTCGTTGGTCAACAGAATCAAGCCAGAACTATCCTTGTCAAGGCGGCCGACTGGCTTGAGACGATGCAAATCGCGCGGCAATAGTGAATAAATTGTCGGCGCGTGGCCCTGCTGGCGCCGCGAGCAAACATAACCGACTGGTTTGTTGAGAGCTATGTATACTTTCTGGATAGCATGAGAGCTGATGTCGCGGCCCGCGACTTTGACAGTGTCAGTTGGCGATAGACGAGTGCCAAGCGTCGCTAGCTCGCCGTTAATAGTGACGGTATCTGTCGAGATGAGATTGTCGGCTTCGCGCCGCGAGATGCCAAGTTGGATCGCGAGAAACTTATTGAGGCGAATCGTTTCGGTGCCACTAGCTGATTTTTGGCTTACCATAAGACGATTATTTTGGTTGGCTTGAGGAAATTGCGGTTTCTTCAAACTTTAACCCGGCTTCATCGGAAGAGGCTGGTGCTGCTGATGGTGCAGCTGGCTCTGGTGTGCTAGTGTTTGGTGCTAGTATAGCTGGTGCAGCTGGCGGTGTGGTATTAAGCGCAGGCTGCGCGGAAGGATTATTCAAAGCGCCCCCTGCTGATGTGGTCATATTACTGATTGGCGTAGCAACTGCAGCTGGGCCTGGCATTATGTGAGGTATAGTCGACGCTGGTGCAGTAGGAGTGATTGCTGGTTCTGGCTGCGCTGGTTGAGAGGCGGTTGGAGGTGTCGCTGCGGTAGTGCTGGC
>CAJPLU010000016.1 GCA_905371595.1 Candidatus Saccharimonadota bacterium | reverse complement strand
AAGATTACATCGAAAGAAGGTGACGCGCTTGATATTGACCAACTACTTATCAAAGACGATAAGGTGCTATTCATTGAGCAAAAGGTACGCGACGACCATGATTCAACCAAAAAACGTGGGCAGATTAGCAACTTTGAAAAGAAGCTTGAGGCGCTTGTTGATATTTACGGCGACAAGGTAACGTGGGGATTTTTCTATTTCATTGACCCAAGCCTTGTCAAAAACCGAAACTTTTATCAGCCGGAGCTACAAAAATTGCAAGAATCGTGGGGCGTGCACTTGTCGGTGTCATACGGACAAGACATGTTCAATCAGCTTGGCTTGTCTCATGTCTGGCCTGATATCATGAATAATCTACAAAAATGGCGCCCGGATATACCAGACCTACCAAACGTCAATTTTGATAGTAACCCCGAAGAATCCGCCGAAGAGATAAAAGACCTACCACTTCGTATATTCCGCAAACTCTTTGATGATGAGCGAATTGTAAGCCAGATACTGCCTGTGTTGTTTCCAACTGGTGCGACGCTGGCGATTCTTGAGTCGTATTTTCGTACACAGAATTTAATAGTAGCAAGTAAAATAGCCGACTCGATACGTATATATTTACAGACATCACCTCACTTGTCGGAGTCTGCGCGGTCTAGCTTACTGTAAATGACTCTATTCTTGTAGTAGAATAACAGATATGGGTGTTAATAAAATTGATAAGATAAACGACTATTCTTGTAAATCGTTCAACCAATATACCGGACCGACTTCGCTTTTCGATAAATCCAACATATTTTTCGCGTCAAATGGACAAGGAAAGTCGTCTTTTGCGCTGGGCGTAGAGGCTGAATATCTAAAGAGTTACGACAGCTCAAATTATAGGATTTACAATAAGAACTACATCGAAAATCATCTACTACTTGAGGATAGATCGGGTATTAGAGGAGTGGTCGCTAATTTTGGCGGACAGAATGTTGATATTGAGAAAAAGATAAAACCTCTTGTGAAGGAGCGTGATTATTTCAAATCAGAAATAGACAGACTTAGCGTCGACAACTCAAAACTAATAAGCGCCACAGAAACAGCTATCGAGGATATATTCAAGAGGCGAAAAGGTAAGGCCAATATTCAAAAGAAGACTCATAGGGATGGCGTGCATGAGAAAGTAGTTTCGCTCTGGGTTGCCGACTATAATTCCGCATTGAAACGCTTTCCTGACGAAAAATACAATGAGATTGATGGCGAAAAAGATTTCAGTGAAGACCTTGACATCATCAATGCTATCACTGTGCCGTCAATTACTACTCCCCTTGACTATGAAATAGATCAATCTGAGGTCATCGTTGGTAAAACATACGATAAGGTAAGTATACCAAGTGGTAATGTCGTAAGTTGGCTTGAAGCAGGTTTAGGCATACATCAAGGTAAGGATACTTGTGAATTTTGCCTTGGCGCTCTTGACGCAACTGAAATACAGGAACGTGTAAACTCCTACCTCAAGAATGAGCAAAGCGTTGATCGCCGAAAACTTGAAACGCTTTCCAGCCAGATTGCTCAACTCATAGGATATGCAAAAGCAGTGACCGATGATCATGAGGTGCTAATCGCGGCGTTAGGTAATAACGAGAATACTAATAGTGTGCTCAATGAGCTCGTTAAACAGACCGACATACTCGAGACATATTTGTCTACTCTCAAAAGCAAGATAGATGATATGCCTAGTGCATTCACAATAGACGCACCTGCGATTCAACAGGCCGTGGCGGCATGTAAAACGTCATTTGCGGCTATTCAAAAAGCAAAAGATAATCAAAAGCAACTATTTGAAGAAAAGATAAATAGGCTTGAAATACTTGTCAAAGGCTCGATAGGTTATGAAATTAAAAACAGCACCCTCATAGCTGATAACTGTAGTCAATACAAAAACAATAACGATACAATTCGAGAATTAGAATCGAAAGTTAAGGCGAAGAACGCTGAGATACAAAGGCTACGAGACAGCAAGTCTGATCTTGCTGATTTTGCCGATTACGTCAATGGGGTGTTAGGTGATGTTGGTATTGGTTTTAGGTTAGCTCTCAATGACAAATCCTATTTACTCAAGCACTCAATCAACGGCAGCGAACTATCACTTGATGACATAAGCGAGGGTGAAAGAAACCTGTTATCGCTTGTCTACTTTTATTACGAAATGTTGAGCGATGATAAGAGTAATCTTAAGAATAATATAGAGCTTGTGATTGTCGATGACCCAACTTCCAGTATGGATGATGAGAATCGTTTTTACATTCTTGAGCTTATAAAGAGTATTATAAGTAGCCCCAATATACAGTCATTTGTGTTTACGCATTCGTGGCGTGATTATTGCGATCTCTGCTATGGTAAAGATGCAAATCAAGGAGTGAAGAAATTTGAAATACGAAAAGTTGACGGCGTTAGCACAGTCGAAGTATCTAATAGCGTCATGATGCCCTATCGTAAACTATTTAAGGAAGTCTATGATTTTTCACAAAAGCAACTTGCCGACGTAAGTTCCGAAGAATCACTGCATATGCCAAACGCCATGCGACGTGTGCTTGAGGAGTATCTACGCTTTAAGATCGGTATCGAATTTGCTACACAGGCAAAATACAACGAGATTGCTAGGGTTTTACTCGAGCAAGAAGTGGTTAATATCAGCGCTAACAATGAAGTAAAGATTAAAACATTATTATCTGTTTGTAATATTCTCTCACATGGGACGCTTCACAGCAGGAACACAAGCGAGATACATGCTAGTGCGCGCTTTTTGATGCGTAGACTAGAGGATATCGACAAGTACCACTACGACAAAATGAGAAGTTAGGGATTGAGATCGTGTAGCACGGCAGCTCTGCTGCCTAGGTGAGATCCCAGCGTCTCTGTTATTTGTCGGTAGTCGTCTCCACTCAGAAAACACCCTTTTCAACTAAAAAATAAAAAGATCGGCGGGAGAAATTTCAAAAAGATAACTCAAAGGATTTTTCTGGTGGGGCGAGCGGGCGTGCGCAGACGTTGGGGCTGAGTCTGTGCGGCTCAGCTTTTACGCTCGAAATAGGTTCGAGCTTTGGTATAATTTCCACCAATAAAACTAAAACAGCCGCCCATTCGGGCGACAAAATCTCAGAAGTTCCATTATGGTGCGGGTTAGGAGACTCTAACTCCTGGCCTCTTCCATGGCAAGGAAGCGCTCTAACAACTGAGCTAAACCCGCATATATCTGCTGCGCATTCCGTCAACAAGGTGTCGCAATTTTGCGAACTCGCCTACGATGCGCGACGCAGTACTCAATCTTTCGATTACATAATTAGTATAGCAAACAAAACCGCCCATTTCAATAATCTTCTCACCAATTTCTCTTCGTATGATCTGGCGTGGCATCTTTGTAATCTTCCAGGTGCTGGTTTCTTTCCTGGGATTTGCGCTGTTCGTTGTAGGCGTCGATGAATCGCTTGTCCAGTTCTTTGAGTTTGCTATCGGTGCTGCCTGCGTCAACTTTTTCTTTATCGCCAGGGTTGGTGACTGAAATGCTCTGGTCGCCGTTTCTGAGCTGTTTTATTTGCGCCAACTTTTGTCGGATTCGCTGCTCGATAGTTATTGCCGTCTTGCCGTCATCATTGCTAGAGTCAACTGTCTGGCTGGCAAATTGCACGCCGCAGCTATCTTCGCCGTCATGCAGTACGGCGTTTGCCTCGTCGTAGCGGATGATTGCCTGGTCGTAGCGTTTTTCGCTGGCGAGGGCGTCTGCTTGCGCTTCAATTGATAGCGCCAAGTTGATGCGGACAGGGCATTCGCGCGTTTTCGGCGCTTTTTGCAGGGCTTGGCGGAATTGTTTTTCTGCCGAGTCGTAGCGGGCTTGCTTAAATAAAGCGTTCCCGTCGTTAAAAAATACCTTGTCAGATTCAAACAAATTCATGGTATAAATTGGCGATAAGCGGAAGGAAGCCTGGCTGTTGTCGCCGTCTTTATAGGCGGCGTGCGCTGCTAGCGACAGCAGAGGAAAACTCGTCAATTTAATAGCAACCAGCAGAATCACCGCGCAAGCAGGGAACGAATAGCGAAGCAGTTTCCGGCGTTTTCCTTGGCGGATTTTTTCAAAATCTAGTTTTTTCAGGTCAAATGGACGATTCTTACTCATGATTTCCCCCCTCCGGCGGCATTATATTCTGAAGTTTGCATAGAGGCAAATAGATGTTTCTGATTTCAAAGGCCAGCAAAATAGCAGCCGCAAATATCGCTATCCAATATATATCGTTGTAACCGTCGAACGAGCGGCTGCTACTGACGGCTTTGTCGACGGAGCCGTTCTTGACGACGGCGTCAATGGAATCTGGGGTTTGCCGGTGCGTATACGGCAGGCCCGTTTGGCTGGCGATGTTTTTAAGATTTGTCTCGTCGATTTTCGATACGGCATATTTCAGATCTGGCCCGCGCAAGTAAAAACCGTCAAAGCTGCCGCTGTAGCTTGGCGTTTTCATTTTTCCGCCGTTGGCAGTGCCATATCCCATGATCGCGCCGCCGCCCAGCAGGGGCTTTAAGCTGGCGAATGACTTTGGCGAGGCATCGCTGGTCTGTTCGCCGTCGCCCAGGTAAAATAGCAGCGAGGTGCGCTCGGGATTTTTATGCTTGGTGCGAGTAATTTCCGAGGCGATAGCGTCAATCGGTGTATCAATTGAGCTGCCCATAGCATAGCTTTCGCTAATGACATTTACCGTGTCAACTGCCGATTCAAACATTCTGACATCTGTCGATAACGGCGAATCAACAAAGGTTTTATTATTGAAAGTTATTAAGCTAAATCGCGCGCCGACCAGCTTTTTGGCAATTTCTTTGGCGTCGCGGCGCATGCCGTTAATTCGCGGCTGGCCGTTATCATAATCCTCGGCAGCAGAACTCATCGTTGTATCTATTACAACATAAACATCGACTAGCGGCGCGCCCCATTCTTTCATCTCGCCAGGAATAGCCGGGCGAAAACAAGCGGTAATGATAAGCAAGACAATACAGAACCGCCGCAGCCACGCTCGCCGGTTAGATATTGGTTTGGAGAAAATCCTCCAGCCGGTAAAAATTGCAGCAACTACCAGAATTATCAGTAGCAGATACCACGGCAAAATCGGTTGCATTATCATATGCGAAGCCTCCAATCGATAATAATGAGGGAAATTATGATGATAAGCATACCGTATAGTAATAATTGCGGCTGATCAGTGCGAGTAACGCGCGGCGTGCCTTTGAAGCGGGAAGCGTCTTGGGCGGCGATTTTTTGGACAATGTTTGGAACTGTGTTTTTGTCACGCAGTGCGTAGTAATCGCCGCTCGTCGCCAGCATGGTTCGCTTCAATTCTGCCGCTTCGGCCTCGCGATTTTTATTACTATTCGGGTAAATGCCGTATACGCGGATATCTTTTTGTTTGGCAAGTTCTGCCGCTTCGGGCAGGGAAATTATCGGCGCGCCAGCTAGTTGGTTATCGGTTCCTAAAATGATACTTCGGGAGCGTTTGCTGTCTAACTTGTCGAAGCGGCCGATACAGCTTGCTAGTCCGTCGCCGATCAGCGATGAGCCTTGTCCGTTCGAGACTGCCGTACCAGATAAAATATCGAAATATTCTAGCGTTCCGGGTGGCGTTAGTGCTTTTTCGATTAGCGATAATTTACTATTGATGAGGCTGGCATCGTCCGTCAAAGGAAATATCACTGCCGGCGAGCGGTCAAACAGTACCAAACCGAGTCGTTCGCCGTCAAATTTTCGCGCCAATGTGCGGTAAGTTTTAATAATCTCTACGTCATATTCATACATCGACCGCGATACGTCAAGGCACAGCACAATGTCGCGATTTTTCACCTCGGGAGAAACGACAGCTACCGACGACGGGCGGCCAGTGAGAACAATCATCATGACTAGCAGGAGCGCGTGCAGTCACAGTACAACCGCCAATAGTTTTTTGTACCGCTTGACCTGCTGAACATAGAGCGGGAAAGCACGCAGCCGCGATGTATTAGCGATAGGAAGTTTTTGTCTAGGCGCGTCATGGTGTTCCGATCGGCTGTATCGGCGAAGTATAATCGGCGCGGCAAACCACAACAGGGCGATAATTATAATTAACGCCAGCGACAATTGCCAAAAAACTAATTCCATGCCGCTACCGTCTTTCTGGCTAGCGCCGCCGCCTCGGCAACGCTGCCTTGTTCAACTGCGGTAAATTCAGGAATATAGAATTGTTTGATGGCGGCCGCCAATGTTTTATAACGAGTCTTTTCTAAATCTCGCAGCGTCAATGTGTCAACGCGGTGGCCGTTTATCTCGACGACGAACATACGAAGAACATGACTTAATTTCTGGTGGGCTTTACGCGAGGATAGCTTTCCAGCAGTGTGATTTTGTTCAATTTCATCAATTAGCCGTTGGTACTTCTGCTTCAAATCAGTCAAATCTGGCGGCGTGTACGGTTTTGGTTTAAGCGTAGCCAGGCTGCGGTGGGAGCGGCGGCGAGTAGAGTAAAACACAAATCCGTACCATAAAATAATTGCGCTTAAAAGCAAGCAGCCGATAATCAGCCACAGCGGGTCATAATCTACCCATTCGCGAAGCTCAGTGCCAGCGCGCATGTTTTTGCCTTTCTAACAGTGAAAAGAAACTGCCGACGACGTCCTCTTCTCCGGAGATTCGCTCGCTGATGACGCCCAAACGCTCCAGGGCAGTGGAATATTCGCGGTAGTATGATTGCTGCTCGCGGTCGAAATCAGCCTGCAGTTTCGTTTGTTTGCGAATAAAATAAGGCAGCTCAGCCAAATCGTCAATATCGTAAAAACTGCGGTTTCCGTCAAGTCCTGAAGCGTCATTGACAGTTATCCATAGCATCTCGTGCTGGGCGCGCAGCCGCCGGATAATATGCTGGTGCTCGCTGGTCAGTTCATCGTCGTTGGCGACCACCACCAGCATCATCTTGCGCCGTAAATTGCGTACAATATATTCAAGCTGATTAACAATATTGCTCGGCGCTGCTGCTAGCTGAGTACTCTTTTCAATGTGCCGCAGTAGCTGCTCGATATGCCGATCGTTGCCCTTGAAAGGAATATAGGTGTTATTTTTGGCGTCGCCGGATACCAGTCCGATCAAATCGCCGTGCCGCAATACGATATAGCCTAAAACTCCGGCGGTCATGATGCTGATGTCGCGCTTGTTGCTGCCGCTTTTACTGGTCGCTGCCATGTGGCGGCCAGTGTCGACTACTAGTAAAATGTTATGTTTGCGGATTGCTTGGTAACGCCGGATTCGAATACCGCTGCTGCGAGCAGTCGCTTTCCAGTCGATATCTTTTACATCGTCGCCAGGAATGTATTCGCGCAAATCGTCAAAATCGAGACTGCGCCCCTTGAAAACCGAGCCGTATTGACCGTCCAACAAACTCCGCACCTTTTCGTGGGCGTAGAGATCCATCTTAGCTTTGACTTTGGCGAAGAGACTTGGCATATTACGGCACAGGAACAGCGTTAAATATCGAATCAATGATAACTTCCGGATGAACTTGGTCGGCGATGGCTTCAAAATTGAGGATAATGCGGTGGCGCAATACACTGTGGCGTAATTGTTTGACATCCTCTGGAATAACGTAATTGCGGCCGTTGATGAGAGCTAGGGCTTTGGCAACTTGTTGGAAAGCGATGCTGGCACGCGGGCTGGCGCCGTATTGGACGTAGCGCGCCGTTTCGCTTGGTATGATTGAGGCTGGATTGCGCGTTGCTGAGACAATTTTCACGATATAATTCTTAATAGCGTCGTCAATGTATACTTTTTGCGCCAGGTTTTGCAGCGTCTCGACTGTCGCCAGCTCAATATTCGGCGTGTTGCTATTATTTGGCGCCTCGCTCAGCTTGCCCGATTCTATGCGTTTTAAAATCTCCAATTCCTCGTCTGGAGCAGGGTAGGACAAAACTTCTTTCAACAAAAAGCGATCCAACTGTGCCTCTGGCAGCTCGTAAGTTCCTTCCTGTTCAATCGGGTTCTGGGTGGCCAGCACAATGAAGGGTTTCGGTAAATTATAGCGTTGTCCGCCGATGCTGGTCTGCTTTTCCTGCATCGCCTCCAGCATGGCGCTTTGGGTTTTGGCGCTGGAGCGGTTGATTTCGTCCAGTAGTACGAAATTGGCGTGCACTGGACCCAGTTCGGTGCGGAACTCACCTTTGTTATAATCGTAAATCTGCGTACCGATGATGTCGCTTGGTAGCAAGTCTGGCGTGCATTGAATGCGCTTGAACGAGCCCTGCACGCTGGCGGCTAGCGTCTGCACGGCTGTCGTCTTGGCGAGTCCTGGTACGCTTTCTAGCAGAATATGCCCGCCAGTCATCAAGCTCACCATCAAAGCCGTCCGTAAGTTCTCTTGTCCGACCACTCTCGAAGAGAAGGCGTCGAAAACAGTCTGGATATTTTGGTTAGCTGCGGTTAGCTCGTCGTCGCTAATCGGCGCGGCGGCAGGTTGAAATTGCGCTGCTGGCTGTGCGGCAGACTGGGATTGTGCTGCTAGTGTGGTTGCAGGTTGGGGTTGTGCTGCCGACTCGGTTGCCGGTTGGGATTGTGCTGCTGGCTCGGTTGCTGGTTGAGATTGCGCTTCTGGCGTAGCTGCGGACGCACTATTGTCTGCCGGAGAATCCGACTGAGCTGGCGCTGGTTCTTGGTCTGCTGATATAAACGGATTTGGATTCATAATAATTATTCCTTTCTATGTCCAATATTGCGAGATATTCGTTACTAACAAGCGGCACTCTTCCGGAGTGTAGCTATCCTTTTGTTCAAAATAATGCTCCGCCGGAAACATATGAGTCATGACGTCCAGGGCGACGTCTTTGTCGGTTTGCAGATGAAAATAATCCGCTGCCGTGCTATCGACATTGCCACCCAGCCCGTATAAGGCCCTGTAGCGCACGCTCTTCAAATATTCCAGAGCCATCGCAATCTCTATCCGGTCTTCGACGATGTCGCCGGTCAGCAGCAACACTCTTCCGTTGAGTCCGTCCTTAGAAAATGTCCCGTACTGATCAAGGATGCGATTCAGCTCAGAAAAGGCCTGGCGCTTCATGTCTTCCAATACCGAGCGGGATTCTAGCTCAATGCCGTCGCGCTGCGGTTTTTCCAGGTCGGGGTTCCACGTGAACATACCCGCTGGATCAATCAGCCCGACCACCCGCGGATCGCCAGGGATAATGATTCGCTTACTGAGCAAAGGAAACACCCAAGCGTTAATCTCGCTTGCCAAACCAATGCAAGCTGTCAGCGCATCTTCTTTTAGCGCGATAACGACCGCTTCCTGGCCCTTCAAATCGCTTACGCGCCCCGCCAAAGTCCGCCCCAGCTCAATCCTATTGATATAGTACATACTGGTTATGATTATGCCTGAAAGCGCGGGAGAATGCAATTGCGGCAGATACTCGTCTGTTTCAGACTGCAGCAAGCTAGCCTGTATTCATTAAGTGCATGATTTTAGTATCGCCGCTCTACCGCAATCGTACACTGCGCCATCAGTGCTACCGCCGCGCCGAGTGCTGCGAGTGTTGGCAGTAATAATGCGCCTACCACACCAGCAGTGACTGGGAATTCCATGATACTTTCGCCTTTTTCGTTCTTGATGATAACGCGGCGGACGTTGCCTTCTTTGATGAGTTGCTTGACCTTCTCGACAACTTGATCGCCGTTAACACTAAATTCTTCGGTACGGTTTTGTTCGCTCATGGTTACTCCTTACTTTTTATTCCCGCGAATTGCGTCGATCAGTTCAATCGGGAAGAGCATCATCGTTTTCTGGCTTGGTTCGGTGGAGATGCGCTCGAGGGTATTCAAGGTGCGCAGGTTAATCGCTCCTTGAGTCGACGCCAGGATTTTGGCGGCTTGTGCCAGCGTCTCGGCGGCAGCTTTTTCACCGTCAGCGTTGATGATGTTGGCGCGGCGCTCGCGCTCAGCTTCGGCTTGCTTGGCCATGGCCCGCTTCATATCACCCGGCAGTTCGATGTTCTGAATCTTGACATTCTCAACATCGATACCCCATTTGTCGGTCTCGGCATCAACAATTTCCTTAATCTGCTGTGAAATCTCCTCGCGCTTGGCCAATAGGTCATCCATGTCAACGTTACCAGTGACGTCGCGCAGGGCAGCCTGGGCAAATTGGCTGGTGGCGTAAATATAATTGGTCGTCTCCAGTACCGCTTTTGGCGCGTTAATCACACGGAAGTAGACCACCGCGTCAACACCGACGGTAACGTTGTCCTTGGTGATGACTTCTTGCTTTGGTACATCAATTGGCGTGGAACGCACATCCACCATCATCATTGTCTGAAAAATTGGTATCACTACCCGCAGTCCTGGTTCGCGTACGCCAGTAAATTTACCGAGCGTCAGCACCACGCCGCGCTGGTATTGATTGACAACCTTAATACCGCTTAGCACATAAATAGCCGCGATGACTAAAATTACTATCATTATTTCCATAAATACCTCCTGTTTATATAATGATATTTTAGCACCAAAGCGGTATAATAACCATATGAACGATGATCAGCAAAACGCGAATCCGCAGTCGCCAGTTTCACAAACAACGCCAACGATGCAGCCAATGCCCGACCAAGCGCCGCAAGTGACACCAACAGCACAGCCGCTACCTAGTCAATCACCGCAAATGGCAAACCAACAGTTAGCAGTAGAACCTGGGGCGGAGGCGGTTACAAACCCCAACGACGCTCCTAAAGGTATTATTCAGCAGCATCGAGAGTTTATTAATAGTAGTAATAATATTGTTTTTCATCTAGCGCGCAGTACAACAATTACCCTGATTGTTTTCTTCGTCGGGGCTTTTTTGATGTTTATTGCTCGCATGCAAGACGAGCCGTTTTTTGGACCTGTAATAGTTAATCTTTTCTTGGTACCGTTTTGCTTGACTCTCGGGACGGCTCATTCACCGTTAGCGAGGCTGCGGCTATGGCGAATTGTAAGTTCAATCATGCTGATGCTGAATGTAGGTATGCTATTCATGCATGGTTTATTTGGTATCGCAAAGGACAACGACCCCAGCCCTGCAGTTGGTAGCATGCCGCTGTGGATGCTGCCTGCCGAAAAATCCTTGATTACAGTACTAGCGTATATGATATTTATCATTCCGCCAGCCATTATTTTCTTGGTTACTACGCTGAAGTATTCTAAGGCTACTCAGCTAAAATAGGCTGTTCACGTTAGTAAATACTTATAATCAGTCAAGCTTTGAATATGTGCTAAGTAGGTTGACATAATACCCCCAGGGGGTATATAATGACTTTATGGATACAGCAGATATCAAGCGGCGAGCTCTGCACCGCACAAAAATTATTTTAGGGCAAATGCGCGGACTAGAGAAGCAAATTGCCGACGACGCATATTGCATGGATGTTTTAACGCAAAGCCTAGCGCTGCAAAAGTCGCTGGCATCGCTCAATAAGCTCATTTTGGAGCGGCACTTGCGCACGCACATTGCTGACAAAATAGCCTCGGGCGATGAAATCCAGCAAAATGAAGCCGTAGAAGAGCTACTTAATCTATACGAGTTAAATAATATAAGGACGAAATGATGCACCACGAATCTCATTCTCACTGCAACACAAAAACTTCAACCAAACGCATGGCATTAGCAGCGACTTTACACTGTTTGGCGGGCTGCATGATCGGCGAAATGCTAGGCGTCACCATCGGCACGCACGCTGGATTTACACCGCACGCCACGGTAATTTTGGCATCGGTTTTGGCATTTACGTCTGGCTATACTGTATCAACTATCCCGCTGATAAGCGCTAAGCTATCGTTCATCAAAGCCTTCAAATTGGTTTTCGCTGCCGATACGTTATCAATTCTGTCGATGACCATCGTTGACAATGTCATCATGCTGATCGTGCCAGGCGCCATGAACAAAGACCTCACTCATCCGATGTATTGGACAAGCCGGCTGCTATGCATGACTGCCGCGTTCCTAGTGTCGTACCCTGTTAATTTATATTTATTGCGCCGCGGCAAGGGTCACGCGCTGACTCATCAGTATCACCGCCATAATAAATAATAACGGCGCGCGGATAAATTCCAAGGAGCCTTGGCTTTTTCCTTGCCAGCTCGCCAGATTTTTAGTACAATCATAAGGTAGTTTTGTGGCTCTTTAGCTCAGTTGGTAGAGCAGAGGCCTGAAGAGCCTTGTGTCACTAGTTCGAGTCTAGTAGGAGCCACCAGCAAAGCACTCTCCCCAGCCGGAGGGTGTTTTTCTTTAGGCTAGAAAGCAGGTATAATAATTTTAATGAGAAGTATTCAGCGAAAGCAAGCATCTTGGCGCGGGCCGATAATTTTCGGTGTGGTCTTGGTAGCGGTAATTGTCTTAGTGTGCGCAGCGACCTACTTTACGTTTCGTTCATCGGGTGGCTACACTGCTGTTAAATTGCAACCAGCTCGTGAAAAATTCCCTGATGTTCAGGTAGATAAGTTGTCGCCGCTACGTGTTCGCGCTATAAATATACTTCGCCAACAATATGACAATCCGCAGCCTGGCCCGTTTTATAGCCAGGGCGAGCGGCAAGACTGGTGTGCAAATTTTGTTAGTTGGGTCAGCCGCCAAGCTGGCGCGCCGCTAACTAATCCGCATAGTGGCGGTTGGCGTATCCCAGGTGTGCGCAGTCTCGAGACGTATTATCGTAACGCTGGTAAGTTCCGCGCCGCAAATAGCGGCTACCAGTTGCAGCCTGGCGACGCTATTATGTACGATAACGCCAGTCGTCATGGCGAGCATGTGAACTTTGTGCTCAAATACGATAACGGCAAGGTGACAACTATTGGCGGTAACGAGGGCGGCGTGATTAACATTCAACAGTCGGATCTCAGCCGCGACGGACCGATTCGCGGTTTTGGACTGCTAGAATGATGGCACACATTTCAATTTCTTAACCGTATACGGTATGATAGAATTATGTTCAAAAAGTATATCAAGAAGAAGCTTCAAAAGTATGTCGTTAAGTACTTTGAGCTGCATCCGCATGTCAGATTGATAGTTGTTGCTGGCAGTGTTGGCAAAACTAGCACCAAGCGTGCTCTCGGCAGGCTATTATCGCAGCGTTTTCGCGTCCGCATGCACGAGGGTAATTATAATTCAGAAGTGTCGGCACCATTGGCAATTCTCGGCATTAACTTACCAGAGAGACTGCACAGCCCATTGGCGTGGCTAGGTGTTTTTAGGGCAGCGCATCGCCGCGTCTATAGTCCGGCGGATGTCGATGTTATTATTCAAGAATTAGGCGTTGACCATCCAGGCGAGATGATGGATTTCGGCACTTACTTGCGGCCGAATATTGCGCTAGTTACGGCGATAACACCTGAACATATGGAATTTTTTGGTTCGATTGAACATGTGGCTCAAGAAGAGCTATTTGTCGCTAAATTTTCTGAGTATACGCTGATTAACCGCGATGATATCGACGGGCGATTCGCAGATTTTTTGGAATCGGCGAACTTTAGCACTTACGGCACGACTGGGCTAGCAGAGTTTCGATTTGAGCAGCAACAGCTTGACGAAAACGGCTACAGCGGCACGGTTATTGCTCCTAACGATGTTCGTTTTCCCGCTACTATTAAAGTAGTGGGCGAGCATAGCTTGCGCCCGATCATGGGGGCAGTTGGCGCGGCGATGATGCTCGGGTTGCCAGTGGAAGACATTATACGCGGACTGTCGCTCCTCAAGCCAGTACCGGGGCGGATGAATCTGCTGCGCGGCATTGGCGGCGTGACTATTATAGATGACACTTATAATTCTAGCCCGGCAGCGGCTCAGGCGGCGCTGCGAACTCTATACGAGTTCACGGATGTACCGAGTCGAGTGGCTGTTTTTGGCGATATGCTAGAGCTTGGCGGCAGCAGCCAGGCCGAGCACGAGAAACTCGGTCGCATGTGCGATCCGAATCTTTTGTCGTGGGTGGTAGTCGTCGGCGTGGCGGCAACGCAATACTTAGCACCAGCGGCCCGTTCGACAGGCTGCCAAGTTCATGTGGCGCGCAACGCTATCGAAGCTGGCGAGTTCGTCCGTTCGATAACCGAGCCGGGGGCAGTAGTGCTGGTCAAAGGTTCGCAGAATGAAATATTCCTCGAGGAATGTGTTAAGGTGCTCTGCGACATGACCGAGGACGCTGAATTAGTCCGCCAAAGCGATAAATGGCTAGCTATCAAAGACAAATATTTCCAGCAATTTTAATCGTGTGTATAATAGGTTTAAGTTAAGGAGTAAAGGAGCAGCTAGCAATGAAACAAGACGGTGCGCCAAAGAAGCCGAAAACCACTAAAAAGAGGGTTTCTGACAAGCCCAAAACCAAGGTCAAAACTGAGACCAGTAAAAAAGCTAAAGTTTCAACAAGCACGACAGCATCAGCGCCAGCGCCCGTCGAACAATCCGCTGCAAAATCCAATGCTGTAGCAGAACAGCCAGCCGCCGCTCCGGTTATCGCCAACCAGACCATGGCTCAACCTATAGCTCAGCCGGCGTTGCCGCCGCAGATGGCGATGGGCCAGCGAAAGTCTAAAGCAGGCTTGATTATTGCTATTTGCGCTGCAGTATTAGTTGTGCTACTGGCGATTGCTGGCGCTACTGCCTATGCGTTTTATCAGAAGCCAGAAAACGTCTTGCTTGATGCGGTTAGTAAATTGCCGCTGGCTACCAAAGTCTCGACTAAAACTACCGTGAACTCAAACTTTTCCTATGAAGCCGACGGCGTGAAAATTAAGTTCAAGAGATTTACATTTGATACAGGCGCTGAAAATACGCCGAAATTTGACGCAAATGCCGAGTTAGTTCTAGAGGTGAATGGCAAGGAGCTGTCTCTCAAGGCTAGCGGTTTGGTAACTGACAACGGCACGGTCTATTTCAAGGATAATATCGTATCAAGTATCAAGGAGACGTTGTCTATATTACATCAAAAGCTGCCAGCTCAGGCTGAAAAACATCTGAAAAAGATTGACGGCAAATGGGTAAAGTATTCGCTAGCCGATGCTCGCAAGCAGGACAAAAAATCAGCCAATCAACTGCAGTGTGTGATTGATGCCTACAAAAAATATTCCAAAGACGACAAAGCTAAGCATCAAATTTCCAGCGTTTACAAAAAACATCCATTTATAATTATCGACAAAGAAGTTAAGTCGCAAAATGGTAATTTTGGCTACGACGTATCAGTTGATGACGACAAGGCAGAAGCTTTCTGGAAGGATTTTCGAGAAACCTCTTTCGCTAAAAGCGTTGAATCTTGCGCGCCGAACGTTTCGTCTTCGTCGTCTGATACTTACAAGTCTGCCAAAAAAGCCAAATCAAAAGCCGACGCTACCATGACCGTTTGGGTATCGCAATGGTCGCATGAACTGCGCGGCGTTGACGTTAAGGCCACTAACCTTAAGACCGATAGCCGTTCCGACAAAAACTACAATGTTAGCGCCAAAACAGTTATTGATTTTAGCAAAGGTTCGCAGGTCGCTGTTCCAGGCGACGCCATAAGCGCTGAAGAGTGGGCAAGGGCAATCAGCCAATCTTTTCAGTCGGTAGCTGGCGGTAGTTATTTGTCTGCGCCAACCGTTGATGCCGATAATGAATTAGAATATGGCGATTACGACGATTAATTACTAGAACCAGCTGTGTTTTATCTGTTATACTGATAGTTGATGAGACACTATAACCCTTCTGAAATTGAGCCGAAATGGCAGCAAATCTGGGCGGATGACCAACGTTATTATACGAACGAGTCAAGCGCCAAGCCAAAATATTATGTGACGGGCATGTTTCCGTATCCAAGCGGCGCAGGCATGCATACTGGCCACTTTATGGAGCATTCTATTGTCGATGCGGTGGCGCGTTTTCGCCGAGCGCTCGGTTATAATGTAATGTATCCGATTGGCTGGGATAGCTTTGGCTTGCCGGCCGAGAATTACGCTATCAAAACTGGCCGCAAACCTCGAGAAACTACCGCTGACAATATTGCGAATTTCAAAAAACAATTGCGCAGTGTCGGTGCTAGTATTGACTGGTCGCGCGAGATCAATACCAGCGACCCAGAATACTACAAATGGACGCAGTGGATATTTACTAAGCTGTTTGAAAAGGATTTAGCCTATCAAAAAGAATCGCTGCAATGGTGGTGTCCAAAGGATAAGACGGTTCTCGCCAACGAGCAGGTGATTGACGGCAAATGCTGGCGCTGCGACTCGGTTGTTGTCAAGAAATCTATGAAGCAGTGGTTCTTCCGGATCACCGCTTATGCCGAGCAGCTGCTTGCCGAGCTGCCAGAGATGGATTGGCCCGACAAAATCAAAATTGCGCAGACTAACTGGATCGGTAAAAGTGAAGGTGCTGAGATTACTTTTCAAGTTGATGGCAGCGATGATACGATAACCGTTTTCTCGACGCGTCCTGATACGATTTTTGGCGCAACCTTTCTGGTGTTAGCGCCCGAGCATCCATTAGCGCGCACGCTGTTGACCGATGAAACGCGTGAATTAGTCGAGAACTATATTAATGATGCCGTCAAGAAATCAGAGATTGAACGCAGCAACGACACCAAAGAGAAAACAGGTGTTTTTAGCGGCAGCTATGCTATCAACCCGGCGACTGGCCAAAAGATTCCAATTTGGATTGCTGATTATGTTCTGGGGGGCTATGGCACTGGTGCGGTGATGGGTGTGCCAGCGCATGACGACCGCGACTTTGCTTTTGCTGAGAAATTCGAGCTGCCAGTCGTTGAGGTGATAGAGAGGCCTGAGGACGATATTGACACCGACGCTTGTTATCACGGCGAAGGAGTTTTGGTAAATTCTGGCGCTTTTGACGGTACGCGCAGCGAGGATGCTCGCGAGCAAATTGTCGCTTGGCTCGAGCAAGAGGGTAAAGGTAAGTCGCAAATTACTTACAAGATGCGCGATTGGCTGATCAGCCGCCAGCGCTATTGGGGCGCGCCGATTCCGATTATTTATTGTCCGGAGCACGGTGCAGTGCCAGTTCCAGAAAGTGATTTGCCAGTATTACTGCCAGACGTCGATGATTTTCAGCCGCGAGGCGACGGCAAATCAGTCTTGGCGGCGCAAGAAGACTGGGTGCAGACGACTTGTCCGGTTTGCGGCTCCCCAGCTCGGCGCGAAACTGACACGATGGACGGTTACGCTTGCAGTAGCTGGTATTTGCTGCGGTATACCGATCCGCATAATACGCAGCAGGCTTGGGCGCCAGACAAGGCAAATTATTGGGCGCCGCTCGATATGTATGTCGGCGGCGATCACGCGACGGCCCATTTGCTGTATGTGCGCTTTTGGACGCATGTCTTTCGCGAGCTTGGGTTGACGGATTTTGCCGAACCAGTAAAAAAGCTGGTTTACCATGGTTTGATTCAAGCCGAGGACGGCCGCAAAATGAGCAAAAGTCTCGGTAATGTCGTTGATCCGCTCGAAGTCATCAACGCTGGCTATGGCGCTGACTCCCTGCGCACATTTGAACTATTCCTGGGGCCGATTAACGAAAACTCTAGCTGGAACAGCCGCGGCATTGCTGGTGTTTATCGTTTTCTTAATCGCTTGTGGACGCTAGTGCAAGAATTTAATGACAGCGACAAAACTGGTACGTCTGATACTCAGAAGCTTGATGCCATTATTAATTCTACTACCAAAAAAGTCACCGATGACATTCATCGGCTTAGCTTTAATACGGCGATTGCAGCGCTGATGGAATGTGTGAATGATTTGTACAAATTGAAAGTGGCGGGCTACAGCGAAGATTGGCGCCCGCATCTCAAAACGCTAGTGCAATTGGTGCAGCCGTTTGCGCCGCACATGGCTGCCGAATTGTGGCAGCAGCTTGGCGAAACTTCGCATCTCGATTTTGCCGCTTGGCCTGCCTGGGATAATGCTAAGATTGTTAGCGACAACTTGCTCATTATCGTGCAAGTCAATGGCAAACTGCGCGCTAAACTCGAGGTCGCTGCTGATACTAGTGAAAAGCAGATCAAGGAGTTAGCGCTAGCCGACGCCAATGTCCAGAAATTCGTGCCGTATGAGCCGAAGAAAATTATCTACGTCAAGGGCAAGCTCATCAATATTGTGGCGTGATTCCGTCCTTGCAAACTTACAAATGGCAAGTAGCGTTTCTGAACCCATACGCTATTACTTTGTTGGATTTTCGACGTCAACTATAATGTCAAATACTTGAGAAAAACCCCGCTTTAGCGTATAATACAAACTAAGTTTATACAAACCGAGAAGGAGAACATTTCATGGCACAGCCAAAGAAACAATCAAGTCCTCGCAAGACCGGCATGCGCCGCAGCCATCTTGTTGAGAAATTAGCCAAGCGCGTTAACGGCCATTCGCCAGTCAAAGTGTTGATTGGCAAGAAAAAATCATCAACCAAGCAGAAATAACCGTTTCAAACAAAAACGGTGAGATAATAAAAGGAAACAAACGCGAATGGCATCGAATAGACACCTTGGTCGGATTGTTGCGCTGCAAGCGCTATACGAATTGGAATTGCGCCGGCAGTCTGGCGACAACAGTGCCGCGTTAGATGATATCTTGAAGCGCGATGTCGAGCGTTACCGTTCGGCGATTGACGACATCGCTTTCGTGGAAGGACTGGCTAGCGGCGTTGTTAGCCAGCAGGAAGAGCTTGATCAGCAACTACAGCCAATTGCGCCCGAGTGGCCGATTACGCAGATAGCACGGATCGACAGGGCAATCTTGCGGATTGGCCTGTACGAATTACTGCATCATCAAGATACTGTGCCGCCGCGCGTTGCCATCAACGAAGCGATTGAGCTAGCCAAAGCGTTTGGTTCTGATAATTCGAGCAAGTTTGTTAACGGCGTACTGGGTACTGCTTATCGCAAATTTGTCGAGGAAGGGTCAGATAATGCCAAAGCCGAAGGCCAACAAAAGCAAGTTTGATCATATACGCAAATATTTAACAAAGTCGCGTTCGGCGTCTATCCAAGAAATCGTTCGCGAGCCAACTAGCGGCGGCGTGATTTTCCGTCATGGCGAGTCGGGTATCGAGATTTTACTGATTCAGGATGCCAAAGACCGCTGGACAATTCCCAAAGGCCACATCGAGGAGGGCGAGACAGCCGTGCAGACTGCTCGCCGCGAAATTGGCGAGGAAGCTGGCTTGCACGACGTCGATATGCTAGGCTGGCTGGGCAAGATTCATTTCCGCTATCGACGCCTCGATAAGCTCGTTTTGATGACAACGCAAATTTATTTGGTGCGCGTTCGTACCAGCGGCGATGAAATCCAGAAAGAGGATTGGATGAA
>CAJPLU010000015.1 GCA_905371595.1 Candidatus Saccharimonadota bacterium | reverse complement strand
CCTCTATCTGCATGCTTACAAATTAGAAATTACCACGCAACCTGGTAAGCGCCAAACGTTCATCGCGCCGCTGCCTAGTGAGTTTACCAAACTTTTCCCGGAGCTAGATGATGAGCCTAATCTTTGAGCCGTCAACCGAGCGACAAATTCGAGCGCTAGCCCGCAGTCTACCGCAAGCTTTACTTTTGACAGGCGCTGATGGCGCCGGGTTGCTAACTACAGCCAAATACTTAGCCGGCCCAGCACTCGCTGGAATTATTCAGCCCATCAACAAAGACGGACAAGCCGATGCAAGTGGCGTCATTCGCATCGACCAAATCCGCGATCTGCGCCAATACACCCGCGGCATCACGAACAATCAGGTTGTGTACATCATTGACGACGCCGACAAAATGAATCATCAGGCACAAAATGCTTTCTTGAAATTATTAGAGGAACCAGCCCGCAACATTCATTTTATATTAACGTCGCACCAGCCGAATTTGCTGCTGCCGACTATCATGTCGCGCGTCGAGCGGCTTACTATCCGTCCGGTTTCTGAGGAGGCTAGCCGGCTGCTCCTCGCTAAATATCGGCAGCTTGACACTACAGCGATTGCTCAAATTATGTTTCTAGCAAACGGCCGGCCGGCATTAATCTCGCGCTTAGCCAGCAAACCTAGCGAGCTCGCTGATATCGGCGCCATCATCAAAGACTCGCAAGCGTTAATTGCTGGTCCGATGAGCGACAGACTAACCGTCGCCGCTCGATATACCGACCGCAAAGCTACTTTAGAGCTGCTACGCTATAGCATTCTGCTCGTCCAAAATGCCGCCGCCAAAAACAACACGCCAGCTACCATCGACAAGCTAGCTCGTCTCAGCGAAACCTACGAGCGCATCGCCGCCAACGGCAACATCAAGCTTCAGCTTGCCGCTTTGATCGCGTGATTATGTGCTATAATAATGCATAGTATGTTTGGATTTTTACTGGTTCTGGGACTAGGCGCCGCAGCAGTCGCGTACCGCCAGTCGCCCGAAGACATCGCAGGCGACTTACCAGCGAAATTATCATCAAAGCTTGATAAGCTCTGGGAAATCGCTCAAGAATCGCTCAAAGCGCAAAAATATCTGCGCGCCGAAAAAGCCCTGCTGACCATTCTGCGCATCGACGCCAAAAACGCCAACGCTTACAACCGTCTAGGTATTTTGTATGCCAAGCAGCATGCCTACGATGACGCCATTGAATGTTTCGAAATCGCCCAAAGCTTAGAGCCAAGCGCCTCTAGCTTGCATAATGTCGGCTTGATTTACTACGAAACCGAAAGCTACGAAAAGGCCGCCCTGGCATTCGAGCAGGCTCTAGAGATGGAAGAAGAAGTCGCTTCGCGCCACATAGCCTATGCCAAAGTACAAGAAAAACTCGGCAATGCCAAGCTCGTCTTGCAACACCTGGAGCGCGCCGTCACCCTAGAGCCAAGCATTCAAAGCATTAACATTTTAGCCGATTCGTACGATCGCAACGGCCAGAAAGAGAAGGCCGCTGCTATTCGCGACAAAATCAATCGCGCCATGTCGCGCGGACAGCATGTCGACCGCCGCGTCAAACAGCCAGCTGGCGCCATCTCTCCGCGATAAAACACTTGCCAAGGTTATGCAAATACGCTACACTGTTAGGTGTGCTTTCGGGTCGTACCTTTCAATTTATGCCGACTTAGCTCAGCTGGCTAGAGCAGCTGTTTTGTAAACAGCAGGTCCTCGGTTCGAGTCCGAGAGTCGGCTCCATAATTCATGCCGGAGTCGTCTAGTGGCAATGACAGGAGACTGTAAATCTCCCGCTTTTTAGCTTCGTAGGTTCGAGTCCTACCTCCGGTACCAATTCAGAGCAAAACCGTTGTTCGATATCTTAAAATTGGGTATAATTCAATTTATGAACACACATCACCTAAAACTCGCAACAATTCCTTTTGACGCTATTATTTCAGGACAAAAAACCATAGAATCACGACTTTACGACGAAAAGCGCCAACAGATTAAAATAGGCGATAAGATTATTTTTACAAATCGAGAAAACCCAGACCAAACCGTACCAGTTGAAGTGATTGGACTATTACGCTACAAAACTTTTAAGGATTTATTCTCTCACAACCACCCAGGCAAATTTGGTGGAGAAAGTGTGCAGTGGCTAGAAAATCAGATCAATGAATTCTATTCTATGGAAGATCAGCTTAAAAACGGTGTAATTGGTATTGAATTCAAGCTAGCTTGATGATACAATAATAGTTGTCCTACCCTATTGCTACGTCAAAAATCGTAGCCATCACAGGAAGGTGTACATCATGACTGAGTCGTCAGTCAGTGACATCGTCGTGCGCGAGGCTATCGCGAGCGACTTCAGTTTTGTTTCGGACCTCATGGTCCGGGCGCTCACTCCGTTCTATGACGGAGACCACCGCGCCCACGCTCGGCGCATCTTTGATGCCCACATGGCTGGAGGCATTGACCGTGTTGGCCAGTTTTCTTCTGGGCAGCACATGTTCATCGCTGAGGTTAGCGGACAGCCGGCAGGAATCGTTCACGTTGTCAACAAGAAACAGGGGACTGCCAAGATCAGTCCTCTCATTGTTGACACGGTGTACCGGGTGAGGCTGGGAATCGGTAGCACGTTGCTCAAGCACGCCGAAGATTTCGCCCGCAGCCTCGGTGCTCGGCAGCTGTACTGCACTGTCGCGTCACCGAACCAGAAGGCACTTCAGTTCTTCCTCCGGAAGGGCTTCCGCATCACTGGAACAGCTCACAACCACTACAAGATGGGTATCGACGAGCACATGCTGTACAAGCAGCTCGTGGATGAGGCGGGTTTCGACTCACCGAACATCTCTGTGGTTCCGTTTGATGAGAGCCTGCACGCCGACAGCGCGCGAGCTCTCATCCTGTCCCAGATGAGTGGCAACTTCAACGGTGTGGATGACGACTGGGTTGATGCCTTGTTCGCTGGCTACCGTCGCCGGGAACTTGGCGATGTCAACGCCAAGTTCAAGATCATCTTCGTTGCTGAGTGTGACGGTAAGGTGGTCGGAGCCGCTGGCGCAACCCCGAAGAAGGGGCAGCCTATCAAGCTGATGCCTCTCGTGGCATCATCAGAAGAGGCGTTCGAGGCGCTTGTCATTGATCTGCAGGGGCTGTTGGAGGACTATGGTCACAAGCTGTACGTCCACTTGGTTCCCGAGCCGTGGCAGGTTGCCTGTCTCCAGCGCCACGGCTGGACGCTCGAAGGTGTGTTCCCGGGAGGGTACGCACCAAACAGTGTCGTGCAACAGTGGGGACTGAACTTCAACAAGGAAGGAGCAACCGTGCGTAAGATGCGCATCAAGCGTCCGTACTACGATGCCATCATGTCGGGGCGCAAGACCCTCGAGGTGAGGGTCGGCTACAACAGCATCAAGCGCCTTAAGGCGGGACAGTTGTTGCAGCTTGAGACCGGTCACACGTCGGGCGTAGTGCGGATCAGGTCGATCCGCATCTACAACAACTTCGCCGACATGCTGGCCACCGAATCGTGGCAGCAGATCGTGCCACAGGCTAGGGACGCGGAGGAAGCGCTTCACCTCCTCCGCAAGATTTACCCCGCCCGCAAGGAGCACCTCGGCGTTCACGTCATCGAGATCGAGAAGTAGATAGGACAACAGAGAGGGGTGCGCATCCCCCAGATTGGAGAAGTCCATCTGAATAAATGCGAGTGACTTGGGCTAGTGTCACTGATATCTGACTTAAGATACCGAACAACTAGCCTACTTCTCTTGCGTAATTATTTGCTTTATTTCGGCGGGTCGGGGCGCGGGCGACCCGCCGAACAGGGTTTTGCTCTGATGTATTTGCTAGAGTCTGGGCTTACTTTGGAAATAGGTTCGAGTCCTACCTCCGGTACCATGCGTAGATTTTTAGGCCGTCCGCTACTCGCGGGCGGTTTTTTATTGACTTTATACATTGTATATGCTATAATATATAGTATGTACGAGTTTATTAAGCAGTCGCTGAGCAGTTGGAGCCACCAAAAAGATCAGCGCCGCAAATTACAGCAAGCTTATCTAACAGTAGTTTTCATCGGGCTGGTTCTAGCTGGATTACTAACACTCCTGAATATACCGCAAAGTCGTTTAGTCGCGACGATTGCTGCCGGATTCGCGGTAGTTTACTTGGTAAACGGTATCGCCTGGGCACTATTGGAAGCATTCGTAGCGCCGAACCTGCCGAAACCCGAATCGAGCGCTAGCAAAACGCGCCGCCGCAAGTAGCTTGCCTCCAACGGCGTAAATATGTTAAAATCCAGTAGTAGTTTGCCAAAATAGCTGGCGCGCAAAACTTGCATCCGCGAGACCAGCACTGGCAAAGCTTGCCGCGATAGCTCAGTTGGTAGAGCGCATCCATGGTAAGGATGAGGTCTCGGGTTCAAGCCCCGATCGTGGCTCCAAATTAGACCCCAAAATTTGACGGTATTGCCGTCTTTTTTGTTTATTTGTCATTGTTTATCGTCGGCAAAATCACCGTGATTAGTTCGTCGGTGTTCTGTCTTTTCTGTTCATCCTGGTCATTGATACTGCGCGCAGATTCCGCTGGCTTACGCCTGCCGGCGATTACGAGCAGTATGATTATCGCTAGTACAATTACTACTATTTCCATTGGTACTAGTATTATATCATTTTCATGATCGTGAAGTTATCGTAAATGTGTAGCGTTATTTGTACGCTCAATAATTCCGCCTAAGAGCAGTTTAATTGGTTTTATTTTGGAGGTTTGTTAGAATAGACTTTAGAAGGTTCGAAAGAGTCGCTCTGTTTTGATATTTTTTTCAATTGCGCAATGATTATTAAGACTCCAGTTTCATTCAATCAAGACTTGATCCCAGATATTTTTCTAGCGGGAGAGGTGATGTATAGTCCAGATTGGCAAAAAGAAGCGCTCGAAATCGAGGAATTGTAAATATGTACGATCGTATTAAAGCTCAACTGACAGACCTCGCCCAAGGCAACGAATCCTACGCCGCCTTTAACCGGCGCATCGTCAACACTAAGATGCCGGTCATCGGCGTGCGCGTGCCGGATTTGCGGCGGCTAGCGAAGGAGCTGGCTGGCGAGATGTCGGCAGCGGATATCAGCCGGCTGCTGGCGGCAGCGGATATCAGCCGGCTGCTGGCGGCACCGAGCAATCTCTACGAGTATGTTTTGTTGTGCGGTTTGTTGATTAACCGCGCTAAAATCAGCGACGAGGAGGCGATTAGGCTGACTCGGCAATACTTACCATGCGTTGATTCGTGGGCGCACATTGATGTGTTTGTCGAGAAAAAGCGACGCTTTGCTGGCGAAGTGTGGTGGGATTTTGCACTAGAATGCTTACAGAATGAAGACGAGTTCACGGTGCGCTACGGCGTGATTTCGCTGATGACTAATTTCCTAGACGAAGCACACATCAATCAGGTTTTCGCAGTGCTGCGAAACGTTAAACACGACGGTTATTACGTCAAAATGGCATTGGCCTGGCTGTATGCGACGGCGGCAGTACACTTTTTTGAGCTAACGCTGGCGGAATTAGAAAACGAGCATATCGACACTTGGACGCGCAACAAAGCTTACCAAAAAATGCGCGAATCGCGGCGATTTACGCCCGAGCAGCAAGCCGTTATATTAAAGAAAAAGAAAGCGAGCAAACTTGAGTAAGAAACAAGTGCCAGCCGCAAAACGCATTCTAATCTACGGCGATTCAAACGTCTGGGGCGCTAACTTTGCTAGCAAGCGTATCCACTACAGTGATCGTTGGGTTAACCGCCTCGGCCGAACCTTGCGCGGTAGAACACAGGTCACTGCCGACGGCGTCCGCGGCAGAGTTGCTGGCAATTTCCGCACCGATAAGCCGCACAAGAATGGCTTGTCAACATTTACGACAGCTCTACAAAAGGCCGATAACTTCGACTTAATCATTATCGCCCTCGGCACCAACGACCTGCAACAGCGTTTCGCGCGAACACCTGAGGAAATAGTTCGTGACTTATTAGAATATCGCAATCTAGCTGGCAAGACTCCAATTATCTACATTTTGCCGCCGTGTTTTGACACTAGCGACAATTCGGGGTATGAGTTTACCGACGCGTCCGAACAGCTTCGCCAAAAACTGCTGCAGCGCAAAAACGAACTTGGCAATTACATCAAGCTGCCTAAATTACCACTATCAGACGGTTTGCATTTTTCACCGCTAGGACACTATCAAGTTTTCAAGATAGTCAGGGAAGTGCTAAAATCGTATATATAAGCTAATCTGCGCCAACAAGATTTTGGCGGCTAAAGAGGGGATGATGAAATGAATAAGCCAATCATATCGATAGACGACATCAAGCAAGCGCTCGAATTCCGCTACGCCACCAAAGCTTTCGACTCTAGCAAGAAAATCTCGCAAGAGAACATCGAACTACTCTTAGAGGCCGCCCGCCTAACGCCAAGTTCGTACGGTTTTGAGCCGTGGAATATTATCGTCGTGCAGGAAGACGAACAGCTACGCGCCGATGTCAAACGCTGCGCAGGCGCCAATGCTGCTCGTTTTGATGCCAGCCACATCTTGATATTTACTGCCAAAACTGGCGAAGGCTTGTTGCAAAAAGGCGGACATATCGACCATATGCTGCACGATATCAAGAAGCAAAGTTCCATCAAGGCCGCCGGCTTCAAGACTTTTTGGCGATATTGGGCCAAAAAAGATTTCGAGATACTCAATCAACCAGCAATGATTCATCAGTGGGCGGCGCGGCAAGCTTACATTGCACTAGGCTTTGTGCTGCTGGCCGCCGCTGGGCGCAGGATTGACTCGTGCCCGATTGAAGGCTTTTCGATTAGCAAGCTCAGCCAGGTCTTGTCACAGCACCAGCTAATAGACCCAGAGCTAGAAAAGCCGGTAGTAATGTTAGCGCTAGGTTACCGTAGCCAGCGCGAGGTGCCAGCCAAAACTCGCCGCCAGCTAGACGAAATTGTGCGTTGGCGATAATGCCACACCTCCTTTTTCAGGTATTATTAAACCAACGGCGGGCGGACTTATGCCAGCCGGTCCCGTTAGCTTAATATTTGCTAAAATAACATACATGGAAGACACGCGGAATGTAATCGATAAATTCAAAGGCCGGAGCGAGGCAGAGATTGTGAAAGAGTTGGACACCAAGGATCACGGCTTAGTGATTGCTCTGGAGAACACCGAGCGGGACTTTAACATGGGGACGATTGTCAGAAGCGCTAATGCGTTTGGCGTGCGGCAGATTTATGTGATTGGCAGGCGGCAATGGAATAAGCGCGGTGCTATGATGACGGATAAATATTTACACGTGCATTATGTCGGTTCGACGGCAGAGTTTGTCGAGCTGATGCGGTCTAAAAGCAGGACGATTATTGCAATTGACAATATCCCGGGCAGCGTCAATATATCAGAGACGAGCTTGCCAAAGCGCGCGGTGTTGGTGTTTGGTCAAGAGGGCCCAGGAATTTCCGAGGAGATGGCGCAAACGGCGGACAAAATTGTCGCCATTGAGCAATTCGGCTCGACCCGCTCCATCAATGTCGGCGCAGCAGCCACCGTGGCGATGTATTGCTGGTTGCAGCAGTATGTTTTGAGATGAGCGGCACAGTATCCAAGCCGCGCTAAAACAACTCTTTCTGCAAATTTACGCTAGAAAATTATGCGTCGGCGATAATAACGCATCTAGCTTGAAATTGCTGCACCAATCTGTTATACTTGATTACTGAAGTTTTATAACAACATTAAAGGGAAGTTATGGCAAAGAAGAATAATACTAAGCGTAAGACTATTGCACTCGTCAGTCAACTAAGCAACGACCGCACTTATGTTACGAGCAAAAACTCGGCAAATACGCCAGGTAAAATAACTCTGCGTAAATACGACCGAAAACTGCGTAGGCATGTCAAATACGTCGAGAATACCAAAAAATCACTTGGCCGTAATGAAGTTAAACCGCGCAAAGGCTAAAATTAGCAGCCTTTCTAGGCGAATCAGACAGCCCTCTAGCGAGGGCTGTTTTGCTGTACGGCGGTGTCAATTACCTCGGCTAGCCACAATGCGTTCGAGACTAGCTTTTCGATTTGCGCCTCGGTTGGACGCTCATTTTCGGTGTATAGATATACAGTGTTGCGCTCGATTTCAATATTAATTTTGTCGAAATGCGAAACTATTACTTCGGCAGCCTGCGGCGATATAATTGATTCAATCTCTATAGCCCGAGTAGCAGCACCATAAATATTATATTTATTAAGAAAAGCCTGCAGGTAGCGCGCCGTGGCTCCCAAAATTAGCGGCTGCAAAGCGCTATACGACGCTTGATAAATCGGATCTGTCCGTTTCATGCCAATATAAATGTGCGGCAGCGGACGTTCAGTGTGTAAATCGACAGTAGCGATTAGCCAGTGGCAGCGTTGATCCTTGTACTTATGCGACTGGCCCTGGCGGACGCGAATAGTGTCGCGCCGCTGCAGAACTGTCGTATCGTAACCGCGAATTGTACCTATGCAAAGATAATCATCGATATGCGTGTGCGAAACCGTATGGCCGCGCACCAAGCGATGGTCGTCGTCATGCTGATTAGCATAACCAAAATATACCAAGCCGGCGCGATCTGCGAAGTGGCGCATCGCTTGGCGCGTAGCACGAGTCTTAGCAATATGCCGCGGCGTAAGCCGGCGAAGAGCTCTAGATGCTTTCAATTTTGTTCTCGAACTGACTCCCACCCTGTTATCCTCATCTTTTTATTGTGTCAAGAATCGTCGATATAAATTCAGCCTGGCTCCAGCAAAGCGGCGCGACTGAGCGCTCGCTCCCCGAGACCGGGTCAATCTGCTCGGATAAAACACCAGTCGGCCAAGCTTGACTAGATACCCACGATATTATCCGCTGCGCCGAATTTTCGTCGCCGCACTCCAAATAATACTGAGCTAGCCACAACGAAACGATAAACCACCAGTTACTCGGAGCATCCGGAGCGCTGCGGTAATAGGCGTCATTCTCGTAGCGCGGCAGACCTGGCGCTTCCAGCTTGAAATGAAAGCGGTCGAGAGCTGTTTGTATGGCTTGATGCAAATCTTCTTTATTATCGTATAGGCCATAAATAAAAGCGCCATAAGCAGCCGACATATCAAGCGTATCATCGGGCGTGTAAGTGCCGTTTTTGTTGCGGCGCAAACCTTTGCGGAAAGCTTTCTGATGAGGATCGTACAAGCGTTTTTGCGCGGACTGTTTGATATCCTCGGCAACCGTCCGCCAAGCGACAGCCCCGACTTCGTCTCGACGCTGATCAGCCAGATTAGCCGCCGCGAACAGTGCCGCTTGAACGGTCGCTGTCGTGTACGTCGTCACCATGAAATGCTCTTCCCAGAGATCATAACTTGGTTTTGGCAAGTGCGTCCGATTATCAACATAGCTGGCCAGAAAATTCGCCATCGGTACTACCATCGACGTATAGAACCGCTGCAGCAGCGTGTCGTCGCCAGTCTTATTATAAAATTGACAGAATAAGAACAGCACCGAAGCCGTCTCGTCCTCTTGAATTGGCGCTGAGACAGTGCCATCTGGGTGTACGTACGAATGCCAGCTACTACCCAGAGCTCCGTCGGCACGGTATTTATGCGATAGATAACCTTTCGGACTTAACGCCCGGCGGCAAAAATCAAAGAAATTGTAGGCTTCCTCGGTATAACCCATACGAATTAGCGGCCAGAGAACATACACGCTATCACGCGGCCAGCAGTACGCGTAGGCATCGCGCTGATAATTAAGCGCCTCGCCATCGCTGCTAGCAATAACGGCACCGCGCTTATCAATATGCGCCTTGAGAAGCATCGTACTATTGATAAACGCCTGGCGATATTCCGGCTTGATGCGCTGCGCCACTTTCTTCGCCTGACGTAACCACAGCCGCCACCATTTAGCAGTAGCTTCAAAGCGCTTATGGATTGTCTGCGAAATAATATTTTTGTGTATGTAAAGCACTTCGCGCAAGGAAGTACCAGCAGCTAGCCAATAGTTTACCCGCGCCGAACCGTGGCCGGCCAACTCTAATTTGAAGCGGATCGTCGAGTCGACGCGACCATGCTCGGCAGTCGAATTCGATAGCTCGCCATCGTCAGCATCGCGATAAGTACCTTCGCGGCCCTCGCGGCCAAATACGCCAACTGCATATTGGTCAAAGAACTTACCGCCGTCAACTTGGCCCGACGCCGCAAAGACTCGGCGTCCACGGTAATGAATGACAGCGTTATCGTCTGGCAACACTTGAACGGTATCAGTGCTGCTACCAGAATCACCGATAATGAAGGCTTGATGCATAAATAATCGAACATCGCGCGTTTCAGGCCGCAAATTAACCACATGAATCGTCCGCAGAAGCACGTTAAAATCTGTATCGACAGCGTCGTCGAACTCTAACATAATGCCAATTTGCTCATTCACAGCCACGATATGGCCGATCAGCGCCTCGTGGTGATAGCTAAACTTGAACGACCAGCCATCATCGCTCAGCCACGATACGCGGCCATCCACCCAAACACCGACACGATGCCGAGTATTACCGCCAATTGTATGGTTTTCTAAACCAACGTAAGGGAAATAAACATCGCTAACCTCGCCATGGCGGCTCAACCCAACTTGCAGTTCGTTATTGCTAAGAATTATCGGTCGCGCCATCAATACCCCGCAATATTATGTTCATGCAATCGGTAGCGCACATCACGCAGCGCATTCATGAAATACAAGAACGCGTCATACGGCGAATCATACGGACTAAAATACGCATGCACGTCGCCATCATTAAAATACTTGGTACACATGTAGTACGGATGGTCGCTAGTCGTCAACTGCCGCCAGTCAGCAATCAAGCCAAGATCACCCGAACCAAGCACATCCTTTTCCATAGCGTAGAGATCGCGCATTGCTTCGTGCTGCATACTATTGCCTAGCCACGCTGACAAGTCGCGCTCGGTATCAGCCCAAGTAGTCGTCTGCGGGCAGTCAATCTCGTCGTGCGCTTCTAGCGATTGACAGGCGCCGCTAATCGTGTAGAAAGTATGGTTGTAACGCCCCAGCCAACGCTCAACAAAGTCAGCAAAGAACTCGAAAATGCCTGTGTCCGCCCAAATATTTTCACCAAAAGTCTCGAAATCCATAAATAAGTTAATTATTTCGCCGTCGTGGCCCATGCTTGCGTCAACCCAATCGACATAGATCGGGGAAGTCAGCGGATACGATTCCCAGTCGCGATTGCTAAAGCGAAAAGCGATATCGTCGCTCAAACGGTAATTTTTCAACAATAGTTTGACATTTTTAGTGCCAGCTGGCCGGTACATATAATTAGCGTTGCGCCAACCGAGAACCTTATCCCAGCCCTCAGCGATAATACCTTTGTAGCCTTGCTGGTCGGCCCATTCGGCTAGCTCGTTATTGTAACTCAGCTCGGTGTTGCGAAAAGCGGTGATTTCGACGCCAAACAAGTCGCGAACCTTCTGGCGATGAACATCAACTTGCCGCTGAAATTCGTCGCGGCTGTAGAAAAACGCCAAGCTATGGTAATAAGTTTCGCCGACGATTTCGACGCGGCCAGTTGCGATAATATCGCGCAGCAAATCGATCACGTCTGGCGCCCAACGCTCAGCCTGGTCTAACAATGTACCAGTCACCGATAGCGACACGCAAAAATCTGGATACGCAGCCAGCAATTTGCGCAGTAATGCCAGCATCGGCCGATACGACTTATCAGCAACTTTCTCAAAAATAAAGCGGTTGCTGCGATATTTATCATCGAAATTATCGAAATAATCATGCCGATTTGCGATATCAAACACCGAATATTCGCGTACGCGCCACGGCTGATGCATATGCAGATACAAAACCACTCCGCGTTTTTTGCTCATCATTTGGCTCCTTTCTGAGTGCGGCTATAAATTGATAAGCACTTGCTAGCAACGTCGTCCCAGCTGATACGAGCATATTCCGACTTGATACCGCGCTTCATATCGTTTAGCAATTGCGGCGATTTAGCTAAGGCCACTAGCTGATCAGCCAACTTATGCGTATCCCAAAAATCATAACGAAAAACCGTATCGAGAACTTCGCCAACACCAGACTGGTTAGTCACGATTAGCGCTGTATCATAATGTGCCGCCTCGAGCGCAGCCAAGCCAAACGGCTCGCTAACCGAGCTCATCACGAAGACGTCCGACACGCGATAAGCGTCGCGCCACTGCTTGCCGCGGACAAAACCTGTGAAATATACTTTATCAGCAACCCCATGGTCAGCAGCAATCCGAATCAGCTCGTCGCGCTGCTCGCCGTCGCCAGCTAGCAAAAAGGCAAAGCGGTCGTGCTGCTGGCAAGCCTTGGCAAAACCGCGCATCAGCTGCACCAGGCCCTTCTGCGCCGTAAAGCGCGTCACTGTCGATACCACCGTATGGCCTTCATCCTTAAGCAATTCTAAGTACTTGTAAGTCCGCCGGTCATAGTCGTAGTTAATCAGCGAGCTAGCATCAATCGCGTTGTGTACGACCTCAATTTTGTCAGCTGGAATATGGTATTTATGAACGATAATTCCCTTAGTAATATTGCTAACAGCAATGATTCGGTCAGCCATCATTAGACCGTTATATTCAATCTCGTGAATGACAGGGTTGCCAAATTCGCTAGCACCAGCGCGGTCAAATTCCGTAGCGTGAACATGAACGATTAGCGGCGCGTCGGTTAATTGTTTGGCGCGCATGCCAGCTTCCATCGTTAGCCAATCGTGGACATGGATAGCATCCGGCTTATCAATCCGATCGACTAGCTGCTCGACATAGCCGACATATTGCTTTTGCACGCCCCGCATGGTCGTCAAATCGCCAGCCGGGACTTCATCGAGATTACGTACCGTCACTGCGCCGCCGCCATAAGAATTCAACGCCTTATCGCCATGAAATGGCGGCAGCTCGGTCGCCGAGTAAATATTCAAGAAATCAATATCATCGTACTTTGCAGTGTAGGGGAGCACGAAATCAATTGACGCGCCCCGCTGAGCAAGCGCCTTAGACAAGTGATAACACGCGACACCGAGACCTCCGCTGTTGTGCGGCGGGAGTTCCCACCCTAACATTAATATCTTCATAAAAATTCTACTCGGTCATGCCGTAGCCTAACCATTCCCTTATGTTGTTCATTTAACAGTATAGCGCTTTTTTGCTTATGATTGCAACAAAAATAAGCATTTTGTAAAATTTTGTGAAAAATTATCGTGAAAACATATAGATTTTTTGCGGCAAACAGTGCATGATAGTAAGCATGGATAGCGCAATATCAACTTCGGTAATTAACGATCTAAAGAGCCTGCTAGTATCGCCGAATGCTTTTCGCTCGCTGCTAGTGCTAGTTTTGTCGATGATTGCTGCTTATTGGTTGAGTAAGTTCCTAGCGCGCGGCTTGATTTTCATAGCACAACGTATCGGCCGCCGCAGCGACAATGAATCAGACGAAGCGCGCGTCACTCGGTTGCGGCAAACCGAAACATACCTGAGCGTGTCTATTGCCATCATTCGCACACTAGTGGTAGTATCGGTTGGTTATATCGCTTGGCGAATCCTCAGCCCAACCGCCGCTAACTCTAGCACCTCTGGCGGGCTAGCCGCTATTGGTGCTGGTGCTATGTTTGCTTTGGTGGCCGGACAAACTATCGGTATCGTGTTGCGCGACCTGACCGCCAGCGCGATTATGATTTCAGAAAACTGGTACAAGATAGGCGATTTCGTCAAGCTCGATCCATTCACGGACTTAAGCGGCGTTGTCGAGCGCTTCACGCTAACCTCGACGCGTATCCGCGCTCTCAATGGCGAAGTCATCACCGTTCACAACCAAAACATCACTGGCGCCCGCGTCACGCCACATGGTGTACGCACGATCGCTGTTGATATTTTCGTTCGCGACAAGCGAGCCGGCGTCGCTGCTATCCGCCGAATTATCGCCGCCATTCCAAAGGGCACGATGATGCTAGCGCACCCATTGCGAATTACCAATATCGATAAATGGGGCGACGAACGCTGGCGGATTACTGTTACCGGCCAAACTCCGCCGGGACGCGAGTGGCTAATTGATAAGTTTTTCGTCGAAGCTGTTGCTAGCCTCGACGACGACAAAGAAAAGTCCGAGCGTTTGCTGTCGTTACCGCCAATCCCGCACGCCGCCGACGAAACCGCTAATCGCCGCTTCAAACGCGCCGTCCGCGTCAAAAAAGATCAACCTAAAGATATCGCCATTGATGATATCTAAAAAGCATTTCGCTATGCTATAATAGGAAAGCGTAAAGGGGCATAGTACAACGGCTAGTATAACGGTCTCCAAAACCGTAGATTGAGGTTCGATTCCTCATGCCCCTGCCACAAACCACATAAGTGCATAATTGCAGTTTTAAGTTCCATTACCTATAATAATTTTATGAATCCTAGTTCTATCTCTCATCCGCACGCTATCATGATGGTTGGCTTGCCGGGCAGCGGCAAAACATTTTTCGCGCAGCAATTTTCTGAGATGTTTAATGCGCCGTTTGTTGATTCGCAATTTATTAGCGAGCACAGCCTAGATAGCAATGCCAGCGAGGAGGTTTGCCAGCGATTTTTGGCTGAGATAGCACGCACCAAGCAAACTTTTATTTATGAAGACAGCAACTTAAGCCGCGTCCGCCGCGCCGAGTTTGCACGCTGGGCCAAGGGACATGGTTATAAGCCGCTTATTATTTGGGTGCAGACCGATGAAGCAACTTGCCGGCGCCGTATTCAAAAAGGCCACTCGCTAGATACTATAAACTTTGATGCCGCCGTCAAGAGTTTCACCGAACCAAACGCCATCGAGAAACCAGTCGTTATTAGCGGCAAACACACATACAAAACCCAAGCGCGCACCGTATTAGCTCGTCTCGGCGATAGCAATCGTCCTAGCCGGCCAATGACTAGCTTAGCCAGGCAGCGGCCAGAAGTTCGCCGCCGCGGCATCAGTATCCAATAATATGCCTACTAAACCCCGAACTATCGACGATCCGGAGTTCGGCGAGATTGCTATCGTGCGCCGCACTACTCGCTACACTCGCATCAAGCTCGGCACCGACGGGCGCTTTGTCGTTACTAGCGGCCGGCTAGTACCGCTAGCGTTTATTCGCTCGTTTATTGAACGGTCGCGCGAAGACTTGCGCAAAATGGCCAAAGATTCGTCCATCGCCCAGCCGTATCGCGACGGGCAGCTCATCGGCAAAACCCATCAATTAGCTATCGTGCCGACACAGATGATCAAACAGCCGGAAATTCGCACTATGCGCGGCAAGCTTCTAGTCAAGCTGCCGCCCGAATTTTCACTCGACAACCAAGAACTTCAACAGCAAATCCGCGACGAAGCAATCAAGATCTTGCGCCGCGATGCCAAAAAATACTTACCGCCGCTACTAGAAGAATTAGCTGGCGCTCATGGTTTTGCTTACCAGCGCGTTCGCTTCAGCCACGCTGGTAGCCGATGGGGTAGTTGCAGTTCTAATGGTACGATCAGCCTCAATATCGCCTTAATGAAACTACCCGATGAATTGATTCGGTATGTATTGATTCACGAGCTCTGCCACACTCGCCATATGAATCACTCCGCAGCCTTTTGGCGCGAAGTTGAACGCTACGACCCGCACTACCGACTCCACCGGCAACAGCTCAAGCGCCAAACTCCAATAGTCTGAGTCTTTTCATAAATTGCCTTTGCGGTTATACTAATAATAGCTATGGGTGGCCAAGTCAAAGATTATATAAACATCGATCCGTCAACGCATCGCATGAAGATCATTCGCTGGATAGCGCTTTTAATCCCGCTGCTATTAGTGGCGTACAGTATCTTCATGCAATTCTCGCCGCTCGGCAAGCCGACAGCAGTGAATATGTACGCTTTTTACGCGGTTAACGTCTGTTGGGTCATCATCGGCTTTTGGCAATTTTTCGCAGCGCCGCGGCAACCTATTGGCCATATTGCCGGGCTCATCGGTTATCATATTTTAGCGTTAACTTACGTATTAACGGTTTCTGGTTTTGATATGCCGCTAATTTATACATGGTCGGCGCTATTGCTAGCCAGCTCTGTTTACCTGGGCCAGTCGGGCATCAATATCAGTATCGCGACATTATTTGCGGCTGCCTCGGGCAGTGTCATTATTCATGCTAGCGACGACAAACAAGTTGTGTCTATCGTCATCCACTTTTTGGGTACGCTCATCATCAGCTACATGGTCAAGATGGTCATTTCAGCCCAGGCGATTGATCAAGCCGAACTCTTGCGCAGCCAAACCGCCGAGCGCCTGCAGCGCGATCGCATCGTTACTATCGTCAACAACCTCTCTGACGCTATTATTAGCACCGATAGGAACGGTATCATTTCGCTATACAACGCCTCGGCGCTAAACTTATTTGATACTAATACCGATCTCGCTGGCAAATGTATTGACGATTTTATTTCGATCGTCGATAAGAATAAAGAACCATTCAAGTTCGCTGATAAGCTGCATTCCGCCAAAACTACGCAATACCACGATGATCTAACTGCCAGAATATCCAACGAAAGCATTCGCCTCGGCGCAACATACTCGCCGATTCGCAGCACCAACAGCGTCAGCGACGATGGCTATGTAATCATCTTGCGCGACATCACCAAGCAGAAATCTCTCGACGACGAGCGCGACGAGTTTATTTCGGTCGTCAGCCACGAGCTGCGCACTCCGATAACTATTGCCGAAGGATCGCTAAGCAATGTCTCGCTGATGATTAAGCGTCCCGACATTCCAAAAGAAAGATTAATCAATGGCATCAGCACTGCTCACGAGCAAATTATATTTTTGGCGCGAATGGTCAACGATCTCTCAACCTTGAGCCGTGCTGAACGCGGTGTCGCTGACGAGCCGGAAAACATCGACGTCCAAGCGCTAATTGATGAACTATATGCCGAATATGCGCCGCAAGCCGCCGACAAATCATTGACCTTTGATATAGATATTGCACCGCAGGTCGGCCAAGTATGTCAAAGTCGCCTTTACCTAAAAGAAGTCTTGCAAAACTTCATCAACAATGCCATCCGCTATACCGAAAAGGGCGGCGTCACCATCATCGTCAAGCCAGGCGAAAACGACACCATCAATTTTGCCGTCAAAGACACTGGTATCGGCATCAGCCGCAGCGACCAAGCACACTTATACCAAAAATTCTGGCGCAGCGAAGATTACCGCACCCGCGAAACCAGCGGCACCGGGCTAGGGCTTTACGTCGTTGCCAAACTCGCTCTCAAGCTCAAAACCGAGATCAAACTCAAAAGCCGCCTTAATCACGGCTCAACGTTTAGCTTTTCGCTGCCCGCCGTGAAAAAAAATAAGTCTTAGCGCTTTAGAAAAGACGCGAAATCGCTTGCTATTTTCGCTCGGCAGTCGTATAATTAACTTGACAGTCTGGGACATACCAGGCTATTTAATTTGGGAGGAAACACTATCGTGGCAAAATCCGCAAAAGGTAAATCAAAGCAAAAATCACAAAGCCATATTACTCGCATTACCGCTGGCGACAAAGCTGCAAAGCCAAAGAAGCCGAGCATCCTGGCGACCGCCAAAGAATTAGCTGGCCGCACACAAGCCGAGAAATCTAGCACCAAGGCCGCTAGGCCATCTGGCGCCAAAACCAAAACCGCCAGCAAAACCAGCAAATCAAAAAACTCAAAAAGCCGCCGCAATCCGCTCAACGCTGTCGCTGGTTATTTCCGCGGCGCCTGGCAAGAAATCAAGCAAGTCCGCTGGCCAGACCGCCGTTCGACCTGGGGTATGGTCGGCGCGCTGATCGTTTTTACCGCAGCGCTGTTTCTGGTCATTATCTTGCTAGATTACGGCTTCGCTTGGCTATTCAAACTAATCATGGGAACAAAGTAGAAAGGATCTTATGGCAAAATCAAATCGTTATGACAGCTCGCGGCAATGGTATGCTATCCATACTTACAGCGGCTACGAGGAAAAAGTCGCTGAAAGCATCCGCCAGCGCGCTCAAACTATCGACATGGCTGATAAAATTTTTGACGCCATTGTGCCGAAAGAAAAGCAAGTTCAAATCAAGAATGGCAAGCGCAAAATCATCAACGCCATCATCTTTCAGGGTTATGTCTTGGTCGAGATGAAATTAACCGACGAAACCTGGTATATCGTCCGCAACACGCCAGGCGTTACCGGCTTTGTCGGCAGCGGCACATCGCCAACTCCAGTTTCCGAAGCAGAAATTACCAAAATTAAAAAGCGCATGAACGTCGAGGATCCAAAACACCAAATCGACTTCACAGAAGGAGAAGTAGTTAATATCATCGACGGGCCCTTCAAAGGTTTCGACGGCACTGTCAGCGAAATCGACTCGGCCAAAGGCACTCTCAAAATCATGGTCAGCATGTTCGGCCGCGACACGCCAGTCGAGCTCGATGCTTTGCAAGTCAAAAAAGTCTAGGCTGCTAAGCAAAATTCTTATCACAGCAAGAGAGTTTGACGTCCTGCAAAACCGTACAACTCGCCGAACTTTAGCTTGCGTAATCTCGTAAAACACGCTATACTATAGCAGTTACGCACTAAATATCAGCTTCTCAATATATTTAGTAAAGGAAAATTATGGCAAAGAAAATTATTGGTAACTTGAAGTTACGTATTCCGGCCGGCCGAGCGACTGCTGGACCTCCGGTTGGTTCAACACTTGGCCAGTGGGGCTTGAACATGATGGACTTTATCAATCCATTCAACGAAGCCACCAAAGGCATGATGGGCAAAGATGTCATCGTACACATTCAAGTCTACGAAGACCGCACTTTCACCTGGAACTGCTTGGGCCAGCCAGTCGACGACATGATCCGCAGTGCTATCGGCATCCAAAAGGGCAGCGGCAAGCCGCACGTCGATAAAGTCGGCAAAATCACTCGCGCCCAGCTAGAAGAAATCGCCAAAACCAAGATGGATCAGCTCAACGCTATTGATTTAGATGGCGCCGTCAAGGTAGTTGCTGGTACCGCTCGCAGCATGGGTGTAGAAGTCGTTGACTAACTAAATAGTTTACACACTCCGGCGCCTAGGATATAATAGGCTAAGTGTCGGGGTGTGGCGCAGCTTGGTAGCGCGCACCGTTCGGGACGGTGAGGTCGCTGGTTCAAATCCAGTCACCCCGACCATTGAGCCCATACTCAAACCCGCGTCATAGTGAACCCGTGGCGCGGGTTTTGTTTGCCTTATACTTGCTCCGCATCACTCAGCAGTGCTATAGTTGGAGACGAGATGTATAATTGTTTTCGTTTCTTTGCTCACTCGCCAGACTGGAATGTTATTCATCAATCTGGTTTCCTAGGCTGGCTGCTGACTCCGGTTAAGCAAGACCCGGCGGCCGTCCAAGAGTTTCCCATATATATCCAAATCGGTCTTAAAGCATCCGACATGTATCTCGACTTGCCTGTCTGCGCAATAAATACTGTTTTGTTTCTTGTGCTTTTTGGGCTGGGGTCTTACTTGGTTTCATTTGGTATGAAATACCGTTCATGGCGTACAACAGGAGCGATTCTCATCCTTGCTGGATTAGGATGGTATTTTACGCTACGCAACTACTGTGGCAACTACTATAGCGCCACGTTTATCATCAAAGTCGTATATACGCTCGTCGCTTTAGCTTTAGCTTTAGCTTTTGCTGGCGGCGGTGTTGCTATAGGAAAATATAGACGCAGCATCATTGATACTACTCGACCATCATCACGGCTTTAACTAATCAACTCACAAAGATTTCTATACCGCTGGCGCTTAGTTGTGGTAGAATAGAATTGTAAATTATGAAGGGTGAATTTTTGAATAAGCATAAGTTTAGCGTGCTTGTGATTACGCTAGCTTTTTCAGCGATATTAGGTCTAGCTACCTTCACTGGGCTAGATTATTACAAAACTGCTAAAGACATCAGGGCCAAAGAGCAGGAAACCGCCGACAAGCTCGCTGCCGCCCAGCAAAAAGCTTGGGCCGAAAAAGCCGCCCTCCGCAAAAAAGTCTTAAAAGACTACAACAGCACAATCATTGTTATTAATAAAAAGCACTGCTTCGAGCCAAAAACTTGGCAGCCGAATGATTTGGCGCCTATCGAAAAGGGGATATCCTTGCGCAAAGAGGCCGCTGCCCAATACAACGCCATGAAAGCCGCTGCCACGCAAGCAAAAATGCCGTTAGCCTCGACTAGCGGCTACCGATCTTACAACGACCAAGTCGAAACTTATGACTATTGGGTCAAACATAGCAACCAGAAAGAAGCTGACTCCGCTAGCGCCCGGCCAGGCTGCAGCGAGCATCAAACTGGCTTAGCCGTCGACCTCAAGGCTGACAATTGCGTCCTGCAGTGCTTCGCCACTACGCCGACGTACAAGTGGC
>CAJPLU010000014.1 GCA_905371595.1 Candidatus Saccharimonadota bacterium | reverse complement strand
TTGCCTAAACCGACGCCGCCATAGATGAAAAGCGGATTATACTTGGCGCCAGGATTAGCAGCTGCTGCCTGGCAAGCAGTGTAGGCGAGGTCGTTGCACGAACCAACCACGAAATTATCAAAAGTGTAGCGCGGGTTAAGGGTGGTATTGGCGGTGGGCGTTTTGGCGTTAACTGGCGCGCGGCTAACTAACTCGTTAGCGCGATCGCGCAGCGAAGCGGTAGTTTCGCGGCTAGTGATTTTTTTCTTGGTATTTTTGACTTTGTAATTAACATCTTTGACATTAAGATTATTTTTCTTGAGGATTTCGCGGATTTGCGTATCGAAACGCTTTTCGAGCTGTGATTTAGCAAAGACATTAACAACGCCGATAGTCGCCGTGCCATTATCGTAAGACAGCAGCTCAGTATCGCGAAACCAGGTTTTGAAGTTCGCATGCGATACCGAAAGCTCGATTTCCCCCAGGACACTTTGCCATAATGAATTATTCATCTAAAACTTATACCCTCACAAGCTGTTAATAACTTATCTCTATGATAGCTGATTCACGAGTTTTCCACAACTATAAGAACATTACATTTATTAGTAGTTATGTAGGCGATTAAACAGAGGTGAGTTTTTCCACAATTTAGCGCTACCTCTGTTAAATTTGTGGACAAACCAGCCAAAAATGTGGATAATTTATATAGCGATAGTATAATCTCGACAGATTAGCAATCAAATATTGATTATTGAGCGTGGAATTGTTATAATAACTGTCATTATGCCAAAGCGAACTTTTCAACCGCATACTCGACACCGCGTCAAGACGCACGGCTACCGTGCCCGTCGGGCAACCAAAGCTGGCCGGGCTGTACTCAAGCGCCGCCAAGCTAAAGGCCGTGCTCGTATCGCGCTCTAACTAGTCGAGGTAACTACAGGTAAATAGCGCTATTTTTGGCGCTATTTTGCTATAATGGGATTTATTGTATGATTGCGTCAAAATATCGGTTTCACGGGCATGGCAGCTTGAAATTTTTGTACAAAAACGGCCAAGCAGTTAGGTCGCGTTATTTCACGGTCAGATATATTACCAATTCCCGCCGCCAGCAGCCGCGCTTTGCAGTAGTAATTAGTAAAAAAGTTCATAAATCAGCAGTTGGGCGCAATCGTATCCGCCGCCGCGTTTATGAACGCTTACGGATTGATGTTTTACCTCGCGTTAAAAACGTCGATATCGCAGTGATTGTTACCAACGGCGAAGCGTTAAGTTTGGCGCCTGGCGATCTGAAATCATCGCTTGATGCTATTTTTGCGCAAATCATCGCTTGATTCGGTAGTTGCCAGGCAAAGAGATGATATAATGGTATAGATAAGTACTTGCCGAGAGGAGAATACGAGGCTTTTATGCATGATTTATTCCAATTATTGATTGTCCAGCCGATTTTTAACGCGCTAATGTTATTGTATAGTATCATTCCGTGGCACGATTTCGGGCTGGCGATTATTATCTTTACAATTATTCTGCGGTTTGTGATGTATCCGCTGATCAAAAGCCAGCTCAACCAAACCAAGCTGATGCGCAAAATGCAGCCGGAGTTGGCTAAGATCAAAAAAAATGCCAAAGGCGACCGCCAGACTGAAGCCATGCAACAAATGGAACTATACAAACGCTATGGTATTAAGCCGATGCGTTCGGTGTTAGTACTAGTTATCCAGTTACCGATATTTATCGGGCTTTACCAGGTGATTAGGATTATTATCTCTCTCAAAAGCGAAGTGATTAGCCAATACCTTTACGAGCCAATCAAAAATATCGATGTCATTCAGTCGATTATCCAGAATCCAGCTAATTTCAATCATACAATGCTCGGGTTTATCGATTTAACCAAGACAACTTTTAGCAACCACGGCATCGACTTTTTCTTGTTGGCTTTGGCGGCCGTATCGGCAATTACTCAGTATATTATCACTAAGCAAACCGCGCCAACTGCTGGTAAAAACCAAAAGCGTTTCCGCGATCTGATGAAAGAGGCGGCCGAAGGCAAAGAGGCCGATCCGACCGAGATGAGCGGTATTATGACGCGCGGCATGATGAAGGTTATGCCGGTAATGATGTTCTTGATCATGGTGGGGCTGCCAGGAGCATTGGCGCTTTACTATACGGCATCTAACTTGGTGGCGGCCGCTCAGCAGCATTTCTTGCTGCGAAAAGATGTTGAAGAAATGCACGAAATTGCCGAAGAGGCTAGCACTCCCAAAAAATCGAAAAAAACCAAAACCCGCGAGAAAAAAGCTAAAGAAGCGCACATCACGCGGATTAAGGCGAAGTAGGAAAGGAGAAGTATGGATAAAGAACAGTCAATTGCCTATGCCAAGAAATTTGTCGAGGATATTTTGTCGTTTTTTGGCGAAAATATAGAGGTCGAGACTAGCTATCAGGATGATATTTTATCGATTGACATTGCTAGCAGCGACCTCAATAGTATTTTGATTGGCCGTAATGCCGAGACGCTGCGCAGCTTGCAATACATGGTATCGACGGTACTGCGCAATAATAATGCGGCAGTTACCCGCGTAATCGTCGATATTGCCGGTTATAAGAAGCAGCGCGAAGAAAAAATTGCCGAAAAGGCTCGCGGTTGGATCGAAGAAGTGCGCCGCACCGGCGATTCGCATGTTGCTCATATTAACGCTGCTGATCGCCGGATTGTTCACCGGATAGCGGCTGAATACAGTGATATTCGCACTTACTCTGAGGGCGAAGGCCGCCAGCGCTATATTATTATTGCGCAAGCGAGTTCTTAGCGGTATAATCATAAGTATAAAGGAAAGGATTGGAGTATGGCTGCTGTACTAATAATCGTAGCTGTGGTGGTTATCCTGCTGGTTGTCGTGATCGGCGCGGTAATCGGCATGTATAATAGCTTGGTCAAGCTAAATATCAAAACTGACGAATCGTGGAGCGGTATTTCGGTGCAGTTGAAGCGCCGCGCCGACTTGATCCCGAACCTCGTTGAAACTGTTAAAGGTTACGCGGCGCACGAGAGCGGCGTTTTCGAAAAAGTCACCGAGGCGCGCTCGGCTATCATGTCGGCAACACACCCGGCTGAAGCAGCCAAGGCCGACGGTGAATTAACTATGGCGCTCAAAAGCTTATTCGCGGTATCCGAAAATTATCCGGAGCTGAAAGCTTCTAGCAACTTCATGGAGCTGCAAGCGCAAATTACCGACACCGAAGATAAAATTGCTGCCTCGCGCCGCTTTTACAATGCTAACGTCACCCAATTCAACACCAAGCGCAAGGTTTTCCCGACTAATATTTTCGCTGGAATGCTAGGATTTAACGCTGATAAAGAGTTCTTCGACGTTAGCGAAAGCGAACGGGCAGCAATTGAAAAGCCAGTTGAAGTCAAATTTTAATTATAAAATAATAAATTAAAAGTAAGGAGCTCGATGGAACATTTATTTTTGACAAATATCGAGCTCTTTGCTCGTGCTGGCGGCGGCGGATCTGGCGGCTCGGGCGGTGGTTCTGGCGGCGGCGGAGGCGGCGGTTTGCTGGCCGGTATAGCGATGATTGGCTTCGTGCCGGCTTATTGTATCGGTTCGGCGCTGCGCAAACACATAGGCCAAGAGGGTACGCGGTTTGTGGCTGCGAACGTGATTGGTTTTGTCTTGATAGTAATAACCTTCGTGTTGATTGCTAGAGGTTGGGTAGGTGTAACTATCGCTCTAGGAGCGCTCGTCGGTATGATTACTGGACTTTACGAGGCGTTTAATAAGATTAAGCAAAGCAAGTTTTTGCGCGATAAACTTACGCAAGCTAGCGCTGCCGATCCAGTATGGAACGAACAACAGATAATCGATAACGCCAAGCAAGTATTCCTGCGCTATCAAAGCGATTGGGCGAAGCAAGATAGCGAAGCGATTAAAGCCTATACCACCGAAAATTATGCTTATCATGCTGGTTTGATGATTTATACGCTACAGCTAATGAATCGGACAAACCAAATGTCGGATATCGTAGTGAACGACGCCGAGGTGGTTGATATGTTAGATTCGCCTGATGATAGCCAAGATACAGTAACGATTGGTTTTTCGGCGAGTGCTAAAGATTCGCTGATCGATAACGCTACCAATCAGACATTATTTACCGACAATAGTATATTCACTGAATATTGGCGATTCCGTCGCCATGGCAAAGATTGGTTATTAGACGGCGTCGATCAGGCGACAGCTAACCCAGCGATGTATAATCCGCAAATCGATCAATTTGCCCGCCAGAATAATTATTGCTATAGCGCCGATATGGGCTGGCTGTTTATACCAAAGCGCGGGCAACTATTTAACGGTGCACAATTTGGTACATCAGACATTAATAATCACGTAGTCGGCTTGTATAAAGAATCGTTGCTGGTGCAATTGTATACTTACCAGCGCGCCAGTGATAGCTCATCAGTAGTTATCGCTCAGATTAACGTACCGAAAGATTACGGTCAAATTATTGTTCGCCGCAAGAAAATGATGCGTTTCGGCGGTGTTCGCGGTCTGGAAAAAGTCGAAATGGAGTGGGGTAAGTTTAATGAGTTATACGAGGTGTATGCTTCTAATACCGACCAGGCAGCTAGCTTTGAGCTGCTCAACCCGACGTACATGGAGCAATTGGCAGCGCTTGGTTTCGAGGTCTCAATCGAGGTTGTTGATAACGTAATTTATCTGCACACAGCCGAGCAGGGCGCCGATATCGCTGTGTACCAAACTATGTATGATTTAGCGCAAAAAGCCTTCAAAGAAATGAGACTCTAGCTTTTAATAGCATTTTCGTAAATTTGCAAAGTTTGCTCGGCCATCCGCCGCCAAGAATACTTAGCCACTTGCTGCTTGCCTTTTTTGGACAAGCTGGCGCGCAGCGATTTGTCAGTAATAACCATATCAATTTTGGCAGCCATATCATCGGTATCAAGCGGATCAAAGTATATTGCCGCGTCGCCGAGAATTTCTGGCATGCAAGAAGCATTGCTTGAAACAACTGGTGTACCGTAGGCCATTGCTTCCAATGGCGGCAAGCCGAAGCCCTCGAGCAGCGACGGGAAGACATATGCTAGCGACCGAGTAAAAATCCAGTCGCGCTCAGCATCAGGTATAAAGCCAGTGAAGTGAATATTTTTGTACTTTTTTGATTCAAAATAGTCTTTGTTGCGCTGAGTGGCGGCGTTAATCCGGCCAACCAGCACTAATCCTAGGTCGGGGTACTTTTGTAGTAGTTTTTGGTGGGCGTCACCCAGACGGCGGATATTTTTGTAATCGGGCTGCTGGCCGACATAAGCAATAAAACGCGTAAACGGTGTTTTGTACGGCTGCAGGCCGCCCCGATGAATCTCGGCAGCTTCATAAATCGTTGTAATTTTATCATCAGCTATCCCGCAGAATGCTTGATATTGGCGTTTGGTAGTGTTTGACACGGTAATGATATGCTGGCTAGTTTTGGCAATTTTCTTGAAAACCCAGCGGCCAACCAGTTGTTTAGCGTGAAAAACTAGCCAATTCTTGTCGGAATTATAAGTATTGAGTAGTGTCATGTCATGAACGGTAGTGACATGCTTGCCGCGATATCGGATTGGCTGCTGTGGCATGCAAAAATGCACCAAATCTGGACTGAGGTCATCGAGAAAGGTTTTGAAACCAAGTTGTTCAGCTAACGAATAGTTTTTAAAATCGATAGTTAGGACGTTAAAATTCGAGTTAGTTGGTTGCCAATAATCTTTATCTTTGGTTGGCACGAGTACGCTATAAGTATTGCGGTGGTCGATTTTTTGCAAATATTCTAGCAACTTAACCACGTAAGTACCAGTCCCAGAGTTGATAACGCGGGCATCAATAGCGATATGACTCATGATGATTCCTTTCTGAAAACAATTCGCTCGTATAGGCAATAATTCCAAATCAGAGAGATGGCCGTGGCAAATAATTTAGCGGCAAACAAGGAAATTTGTTCATTAGTTATGAAGCTTTTGATTAGCGGTGTAATTAGCCAGATGGTACCGTTTTGCAGCACCCACAAGCCGAATAGCGTGACAATCACAAAAGAAACCATCTCGTATTTGATATTTTTGCTAGTGGATTTGAAGGTGTACTTTTTGTTAGCGAAAAAGCTAAAAACAAAGGCAGTACCGGTCGAGATAGTATTGGCGGTTAGTTTAGGTAGTCCTAGAAAGGTAAGTAAAAATAATAGCCCAAAATCAATTATCGTATTTATTGTGCCGACGATAGCGAAACGACCAATTTGCGCCTTATTTTTCACGCTTAGCCTCGTGATATTCCTCGACAAAGTAACCAGGCCGGTTCTTGGACTCGCTAAAAATTCGAGCAACGTACTCGCCGATAATACCTAGGCTAATCAGCTGGATGCCGCCGAGAAACAAGATTACTGCCATTAGCGATGAATAGCCAGCGCCAGTAGGTACGCCGAATAGCGGTCGAATTAGCAGATAAAGAATATACAAAAATGCACCGCATGATATAATCATCCCCAAAATCGACGACATTCGCAGCGGCGCCGTGGTGAAACTGGTGATACCGTCAATAGCGAGATTAACCAGTCTACTGTAGTTCCATTTGGTATCGCCGGCAGCGCGCGGGTCGCGATCGTAAAGTAATTCTTTTTTATTGAAGCCGATCCAGCTAAAAAGGGCCTTGGTGTTGCGCTGCGATTCGCGCAGCAGCTTGAGAGCTTCAACACAGCGCCGATCAAGCAAGCGAAAATCGCCAGTATCGCGCTGAATTGGAATTTGCGTCGACTTTTGCAAAATACGGTAGTACCACTCGCTGGTTTTTTTCTTGAGCCAAGTCTCACCCTGGCGGCTGCGGCGCCGCGCGTAAACATCATCGTACCCTTGCTCCCAGAGTTCAATCATTTGCGGGATTAGCTCGGGCGGGTCTTGTAGATCAGCGTCGATAATTACTACTGCATCGCCTTTGGCGTAATCAAAACCAGCTAGCATGCCAGTTTCCTTGCCAAAATTGCGCGATAGATTAATATAAGCAATTGAAGAATTCTTTTTGGCTTCTTTTTGAATCATAGTCAAGGTGTCATCACTACTGCCATCGTTGATAAATAGCAGTTCTAGGCGGTATTTTTTGATCGTTTTTTGCAAATCTTTTAGACGCGCGAATAACTGCGGCAACACCGCTTCTTCGTTGTAGGCTGGGATTAGAACGGTAATTGTCTTCATAGGCTAATTATATCACTTTATTTTTTGAATAAGCTGGCTAATTGAATTGGCAGTAATGATGCCAGCTTGTTGTAAATAAGCTGTTTTGGCAGCCGCTGACTCAAGCGCGTTAGTACCGAGGATAGCGCCAGCGTGTCCCATCTGGACACCGCTAGGAGCGCTATGCCCGGCGATATAAGCGTAAACTGGCTTGCTGATAGATTGCTTAATATAATCAGCTGCCGTAATTTCGCTAATGCCGCCGATTTCGCCGATCATTACTATACGTTTAACGCTAGGGTCGTTTTGAAATAACTGTAAACAATCGACAAAACTGCTACCGCTAATCATATCGCCGCCGATACCGATGATATATCGCTGCCCGAAACCAGACTGCGTCAGTAGCGACATAGCTTCATAAGTGAGCGTGCCGCTGCGGCTGACAATCGCCGTGTCGCCAGGTGTTGCCAGTGACGCTGGAATGATGCCCAGCAGCTGCCTGCCTGGTATTAACACGCCGGGGCAATTCGGACCGATTAAAACCGAATGGCTGCGGCGTAGTTTTTGTTTAATCTCGAGCATATCGTGCACTGGTACGCCCTCGGTGATGCAGATGATAAGCGGGATTTGCGCCTGAATAGCCTCTAAAATAGCGGCTTTGGCGTACGGCGCTGGCACAAAAATCACGGAAATATCAATGGCAAAACGTTTTTTGATATCGCTAATTGTTCGGAAGACTGGTACGCCGTGAACTTCTGAGCTGGATTGATTAGGCGAGGTGCCAGCGACGATATGCGTTTTGTAATTAAGCATATTTTGCGCGTGAAACCGGCCGTTTTTTCCAGTGATTCCCTGAATTATGACATTTTTGCCAATGAAAAGCTGCGGTGTCATGAAATGTCCTCCAGGATTGCTTCTAAACTGTCGAATAGCGGTAGATTGTATTGTGCTAGCAGTTGGCGGGCTTCAGATTCGCGGTTACCAGATAGGCGAATGGCGAGTTTTGGTAGGTCAGGAATTTGCCGCTGGGCATCGATAATGGCTCGGGCTACCTCATCGCAGCGGACAATGCCGCCGAAGATATTGATGATAATCACGTTGATATTATCGAGAGTAGTGATTTGACGGAAACAATCGAGGACTTTATCAGAAGTAGCTGTACCACCGATATCGAGGAAATTAGCGGGTACCAAACCGCTCGCCACGACTGCATCAACCGTTGCCATGGCGAGTCCAGCGCCGTTGGCAATTGTAGCAACCGCGCCGTCACGATTAAGTATGACGAAATTATGTTCGGTAGAGTTGTCCTCGAATTGCCAATCCAAATGGCGAAAAGCAGCTGCGTCGTCAACAGTAATTTTAGCATCGCCAGCGATTAACCTACCGTCAGAGGTGAGTATTAGCGGGTTAATCTCTAGTAATAAGCAATCATTGTCAATAAAACAACTATAAGTATTTTCAATAATATCTTGCAGCAAGAACGCTTTGTCAGTAATATCGAGATAATCAGCGAGCTTGTCAGCTAAAGCTTCGAATTCTCTATTATCAGTAATATCGCGCCGAAAAAAGGCTGCAGTATCTTGGCTCTCAATTTCGATGCCACCACCAGAGTGGGCAAGCAGTTCGATGGCGGCAGTTTGGCGATTAATATTTAATGAAAAATAAAATTCGTGGCTAATATCGAGGATTTCTTCGGCTAGCAATTTTGACGGCAAAAATCCCTTGATTTTAAGATTGAACATTTTTCGGGCAACAGATTCTATAGCTGACTGCCGACGGACTATTTGCACGCCGCCAAGTTTGCCGCGCCCGCCGATAGGAACCTGCGATTTCAGAACGATTGGCGCAGCGATAGCTTGTAATTCATTAATAGCGAAAACTTTGCCGCGCGGTATCGGCACTTCACACGCTGATAGTAGGTTTTTGGCTTCATATTCTAGTAGGCGCATATGGATTCATCCTCCCCGTAGAGCGTGTTTTGATATAAAAACGTTCTACGGGTATTATTCATCTAAACTTTCCTGCATATAACGATAAACGATTGATATGATCTTTTTAACATCTTGATTGGCATTTTGATACAATAAATTCTTAAAAGCTGTTTCTCTAAAATCGCGGATTGGTTTGCTTAGAAGTGCATGAATAAATGATTGAGTGCACCCTTCAATATGGTTAAAATCAAACACAATCATATTATTGTTTTCTAGGTTGGGTATGATTAGCTTTGTGCGTATAGTTTTAGCTATTTCTTTATTCTCAGCAAATTTCCCTGCTTCATTATACATTTTAATGGTAATCATCATATAAAACGGGGCTCCCTATATTTAGCACGTTTTCTTTCGCGTATTGCGTTATCATATACTAGACTAATCATTTCAAGAAGCGCGTCAAAAGCTTCGTTATTATCTAACGATATGTCAATTGCAACTAGGGTTCCTTGAAAATCCGGAGCAGTATTAATTTCACGATGAGGATCTCGTGTTGGGTTGGCATAAAGTCTTGGAGTTTTTGTGCGCCGATCGTGTTTTGTAAGCTTATATTCTCCTTTACCGCTATAAATTAAAAAATAGCTACGGGATATTTTTGCAATTGATTTAATAAAGAATAGTCCAGCGCCAGCATTATCGTCAGTGCCTCCTTCTTGGCGTGTTGTTCCTGATATCCCAGGTGTAAGAGCGAGTTTTATAGCATCTATATCTGTGGCTGGATGCCAATGTTCTTGCATACTTTTCCATATTCCAATCCCAGAATCGCAAATTCCTATACTAATCCGATTACTTTTTTTGTAATATTGTGCAGCTACTATAGCGCCATCTGAAGATAGGGAATGTTCTATAACGTTACGTACGAGTTCGCCTATAACATACTTAATTACGCGAGATTTTTCTTCTGGCAAGTGTAGTAAGGGGATCATATCTGAAATAAAAGCAGATTGCTCTTGCGGAGTGCTAATTACAGAAATGGGAATAAACCTACCAGATTCGTCTTTGTGGGTAATGCTAAATGGTGATGGTGTTTTAAGGTATGAATATAAGCCCATCCTGTCAAGGTAGGCGCCAGATTTTGGAGGTGTATCTATAGTAGAATTTAGTCTTCCAGCTTTTCTTGCTAGAGCAGCTGTCATAACCAAAATAGCAGGGTGAACATTAATCCATTTAGGGTTGGTAGAAATATGAAGCTCCGAGGGTTTTGATAGATCGACTGATTCAAGGAAATTCTCAAAATTGCGGAGCATTCCTTGATTCGAGAAATGAATCTTCATAATAATAATTTTACCCGTAGAACGTGTTTTCTGTCAATATACGCCCTACGGGTTATGAATTATCATAAAAATTCACAAAATAGAAGCGCTAAAAGCAGTTATGGGAATAGTTTATTTCCCAGTAAAAAACTTACGAAATTTCAACAGTCCGGTTTGATTGGGTAGCGGCCCTTCGTGGATAATGTTGCGGATGTAGTCGACAGAGACTTTGCGGTTTTTTTGAATAGACCAGCGTTTATGGTAGGCAGCGGGCTTGCGAATTATTGAGGCTAATGTACCCTTGAAAGCCGGCCAGCCGTTGCCGTGGCGGACAGCGCTAGCAAAAATCAGCCAATATGTTAAGAAAAAGCGCAGGCCAATATACCAAAATAACTTCCCTGGAACGTTTTTAATGAAAACTAACGGCAGGTTTTTGAAAGTGTTGTAAACAGCCAAGCCAGGAACCTTTTTGCTGCTAGCGCCAACCTTGTGATAAGCGATGGCTTTGGGCGTAAAGCGGACCTTCCAGCCGGCTAACTGGGCGCGAAAACTGAGGTCGACATCTTCGTAATACATGAAAAAGTCCTCATCGAACATATCGATATCGTCAAACATTGCCGCGCGATAAATCGCTCCGCCACCAGTCGCGCCAAAAACCTCGCCAGGCTTACTCGGCGCATTTTCAATAGGCTCATCGCGGTTTCGTGGACCAGGCAGGCCCCAGGTGGTATAGAAATCGCCAGTTGTATCAAGCGTCTTACCGTCGCGCCGTTGTAAAATACCAGTTGCAATACCGCATTTTGGCTGGCTTGACAGTTCGTCGACGAGTGCTCTGCACCAGTTTTTGTCGGCAACGGCGTCGGGATTAAGTACGCCAATATACTCGAAACCTTGTTTGCGTGCATAAACCAGCCCGGTATTAATACCGCCGGCGAATCCCAGATTCTTATTGTTAGCGATAATTATACAATCTACGGACGGATGTTCTGTCTGATACTGTTCGAAACGCATGACAGAGTCGTCGTGAGAATGATTATCGACGATTATGATAGTCGGTTTGAGCGTCTGCTGGGCCAGCGAGTTGATGCACTCAAGCGCGTCGTCGGCGCCGTTCCAGTTGAGGACGATGATGGCGAGATTGTTTTTTGTCACAATCTTATTATATAATGGCTGGAGAGACTATGAAAGTAGCGAGTGTATGGAATAGACGTAATAAAATATTGTTACGCGAGCTGGTTGTAACGGATTTTAAATTACGCTATCAAGGATCAGTATTAGGTTATTTGTGGTCAATCTTAAAACCAATATTTTTATTTATTATTCTATATATAGTATTTGATAAATTCTTACGTCTAGGCAGAGATATTGAACATTTTCCAGTGTATTTATTAGTTGGTATTGTATTATGGAATTTCTTTACCGAGGCAACCGTACAAGGATTACAATCAATAGTTTCGCGGGGCGACTTAATTCGCAAGATTAATTTCCCGAAATTTATTATTGTTGTATCCGGCACTATTTCTGCATTTATCAATCTTATAATAAACACAATTGTTATTTTGGTGTTTTGCGTAATCAACAGCGTGTCTATATCTGCAGAGGCGTTGCTTATAATTCCTCTGATAGCTGAATTGTATGTCTTTTCATTGGCGGTAGCATTTTTTCTAGCAACGCTTAACGTTAAATATCGAGATATCGGTTATCTATGGGAAATATTCTTGCAAGCAGCATTCTATGCTACTCCGGTAATATATCCGTTGCAAATGGTTGTAAAACAGATGCCGTGGGCTGCCTCATGGCTAATGCTTAATCCGGTTGCTCAAGTAGTTCAAGATGTTCGTAAGGTATTAGTGACGCAACAAACACTTCAGCTGTATGATTTGGTGTCGTTTCCGGTGATGTTGACGCCGTTTGTTGCAGTTATCATCGTAATATTGCTAGCGGTTTTTTATTTTCGATCTAACCAGCGGTACTTCGCGGAGAGTGTTTGATGTCTAAGGCAATTGTCGAGATTAGCAAACTAACGAAATCTTTCAAAATTCCGCTTGAAGCTAGTTCAGGTGTTAAACAACAGTTGATAAATATACTAAAAGGCCGCAAAGGCTATCGTGTGTTTACGCCGTTAAAGGATATAAGTTTTACTATAAACGAAGGAGACTTTTTCGGTATAGTTGGCCGCAATGGTTCAGGAAAGAGCACACTATTGAAAACGATCGCTGGTATTTATACGCCAAATAGCGGTAACGTTAAAGTGCACGGTTCGCTAGTGCCGTTTATTGAGCTCGGCGTAGGATTTAATCCAGAGCTAACTGGCCGCGAAAACATCTTTCTTAATGGTGCACTGCTAGGGTTTAGTCATGAAGAAATGGAATCTATGTATAGCGCGATTGTTGAGTTTGCAGAATTAGAAGACTTTATGGAAGAACGGCTTAAGAATTATTCAAGCGGTATGCAGGTCCGTTTAGCCTTTTCAATTGCAATTCGCGCTCATGCTGATATTTTGTTGCTTGATGAAGTGCTTGCGGTTGGCGACGAGGCTTTTCAAAAGAAGTGCTATTCGTACTTTGATAAGCTTAAGCGTGAAAAACGTACTGTAATTTTAGTAACTCACGATATGGCGGCAGTCGAGCGGTTTTGTACAAAAGCAGCATTTATTGAAGACGGCCACGTTAGAATGATTGGCAAACCGTATCGTATTGCGGCAGCATATAGTCGTAGCAACAGCCAGAATTACGACCAGACAACTGGGCTAAACGGCGATAACGAAGGGGCGGTACCGTTCAAAATAGTGTTGCGTGGTACTGATGGTAAAGAAAAGACCATGTATGACTTTGAAGAAACTATGACGGTGGATTTGTCATGGCAGCAAAAAGGCGTTAAGCATGTAGGCGTTGCAATTTTTCGTGAAAACGGCGAGTATGTTTACGGACCGAATACTTACCAAGAAAAAACTAGCGCTATCAAAGATCAATCAGCTCGCTACACCGTAAAGTTAAATCTTAATGAAGGCAGGTATTTTATCAAGGCGGGTTTGATGGGGGCTAATGATACAAAGGTGATTGCTTTTATCGAGGAAGGACCGTTTTTTTCAGTCCAACGCGATTATGGACACGGCCGCTGGGGCGGCGTGACGAAGCTAGATCACACATGGAAATAAAATATGCTGCAACGCTTGAAAAATATAATAAAACACAATAGAGCGCTTTACTCTTTCTTGCTGTTATTGATTTCGCCATATCGCAATTATCTTGATTCACACCAGCGTAAGCTATACGAATTATGGCGGCGTAGTTGCAGAGATGCTCGTACGAACAAAAGATTGCGTAGACAGCCGCTAGTGTCGATTATTGTGCCGACTTACAATACTCCAACTAAATACTTGAGGGAAATGGTTCAGTCGGTTGAATCTCAATCATACGATAATTGGGAGCTGATTATTATTGATGATGCGTCGCCTGATACAGGCTTGAAACAAGAAATCAGTGCTATAGCAAAGACTAATGCAAAGATAAAGCCTTTTTTTCTTAAGGCCAATCGCCATATTGCCGGGGCGACAAATTACGGTATCCATAAAGCTAGCGGGGAATACGTGGCGCTACTTGATCATGACGATATGCTGCACCCAGACGCTTTATTACGAGTTGTCGAAAAGATAAATAATTTGCCAGATATAAAATTTATATATACTGACGAGATTAAGCTTGATGAACACGGACGACAATATCAACCATTTTTCAAACCTGATTGGAATGCTGATTTCTTGCGGTCGGTCAACTATATTACGCACTTTGCTGTCATGCAGCGGAAACTTTTGTTGGAGTTGGAGGGCGAAGATGGCAACTACAACGGAGCTCAAGATTGGGAGCTTTTTTTGCGCATAACAAGAATACTGCAGCCGCAGCAGATTGCGCATGTTTCGCAAATACTTTACTATTGGCGTGTCCATAAAAATTCTACTGCACAAGGGTTGGACGCAAAACCTTATGTTATTGATGCTCAGGAGAGGGCTTTAAATGACGATATCATGAGCCGTCAAGTTCAAGCTCAAGTTATGCGCGATTCAACATATGGCGCTCAGTGGCGGCTGAGATATTCTATGCCGCAAAATCTTACTATAAAAAATGTGTTATTTAGCGAATCAACCGCTGCCGGCGATGTCATTCGTGATGAAACTGCTGATATAATAGTATTCTCAGAGACTATGATTAAAGATATTGATGATTATAGCGATATGGGCGATGTGATGCGACCTGATATCGGTGCAGTTGTTCCGTCTGCACTTGACGAGAGCCGAGTTATAGAAAACCTTACGTCAATCTTAGATAAAAAAATAGTAGAATGCATACAGACGCTAAGCCGGCGATCCTTTACGAAACACATTTATCTAACCGCTAGATACAATCTAGGTGCGATAGATCTTCCCGTGCTATTTATTGAACGGAATAAGTTGGCTTCGATTGATGGATTAACAAGAATAACTAGCCGATTGCTAACTAAAGCTCTTTGCGATAAAGGTCTAAAAACGTTATATAATCCATATATGACGGCTAAGGAGGAGTAATAATGATACGTAAAGTTAATAATCTTGTAAAGAAAAGTGTTGTAATAATCAAAGACGATGGCGCTGTCCGCTTTGTAAAACGCGCAGCAAAATATGCATATTATAAGAAATTTCCTGATAAAAAACAGCAAGTGTATAAAGATATTTTATTTATCAACGGCTGTACTTTGCCGCATCCAGAACGCTATCGAGTTGCTCATCAAATGGAACAGCTAGTGTCACAAGGGTTGACTGTTGAGAGCGTTTTTTATGATAGATTATCGCTTGATCAATTGAAGTATTATCGCGGATTTGTATTTTTCCGCTGCCCAATAACTGATACGATTCGCGAGTTTATCAAGCAGGCACATTATTTTAATAAAACCTGTTTTTTTGATATCGATGATTTGGTAATTGACCAGAAATATACTGATTCAATCAAATATGTTCAACAGATGAGTGTTGATGATAAGCAGCTCTACGACGACGGTGTTAATCGAATGCGCGAAACGCTGGAGTTGTGCGATCATGTTGTTACGACGACCGCTCAACTGCAAGAGGAGCTTCAATATTACACGAAGGGTGAAGTGCTGATTAACCGCAACGTTGCATCTGATGAAATGATTAAGCTATCTAATTTAGCACTAGAGGCGTTTAGCAAAGATAATAACAAAATTATTATCGGATATTTCAGTGGTAGCATTACCCATAATGAAGATTTTGATCTTGTTATTCCTAGTCTTATTAAAATATTCGAAAAGTATCCGCAAGTTTACCTTAAGATTGCTGGCATTCTGGATATTCCAGACGTCCTTGATCCGTATAAAGAACGTCTTATTACGTCAGGATTTGTCGATTGGCGAGAATTGCCAGCTGTTATGGCGGAGTGCGATATTGTTCTGGCGCCGCTGGTTGATACGATTTTTAACCGCGCAAAATCTGAGAATAAATGGGTTGAGGCGGCTCTTGTAAAGATTCCAACCATAGCCAGCAATATTGGCGCTTTTGCAGAGAAAATTCAGAATAACGAAACAGGCATACTAGTAAACAATATTGACGCAGAGTGGTTTAAAGCACTTGACTTACTAGTATCAGACTCGGTTTTGCGCGGTAAACTTGCAGATAAAGCTCACGAGGAGATAATTCATAACTATTCGACGGTGTACACTGGCTATAACCTAGCTTCGTTTGTTAGAAAGCATTTGGCGCGAAATATCGGTTTTGTTCTGCCTTCAACTGATATTTCAGGAGGAGTAATTGTCGCCTTAAAGCATGCTGATGTGCTAAGAAGGCATGGCTGGGACGTGACGCTAATTGATGCAGTCAGTAAGCACGCTCTAAAAATCGCTAAGAAAACCTATAGCTATAGATATGAATTGCCTGGATTTAATGTCGTTGCTACGCACAAAACTAAAATGAAAGCATTTTTTGACACGCAGGTTGCAACGTTGTGGTCAACTGTTGAGCTAGTTAAGAAGCAGCCTAATGTTCGTAATCGGCTTTATTTTGTGCAAAACTTTGAAACGGATTTTTATATACCAGGCACTGGCGAACCGCGCTTTTTAGCGAACGCTTCTTACTGCGATCAATCTGGTATACGGTATATTACGATGTCACTATGGTGTCAGAAGTGGTTGAAAGATGTCTTTCATAAAGAATCCGAGTATGTCTCAAATGGAATTGATCTTGAATTGTACCCATATCGCGAACGGGATTTTACGGGCAAAATAAAGATACTTATTGAAGGCGATAGTAAAAGTGAGTATAAAAATACTGACGAAGCTTTTCGTATCGTTGAGAGGCTTGACCCTGATAAATTTGAGATTTCGTATTTATCATACCGCAAGGAGCCAAAAGATTGGTACCGAGTCGATAGATTTTATAATCGTATTGCTCCAGAAAAAGTTGGAGAAGTGTACGCAAGCTGCGATATTTTGATTAAAACTAGTATTGTTGAGAGCTTCTCATATCCGCCGCTTGAAATGATGGCGACTGGCGGCGTATCTGTTGTGGTACCAAACGGCGGCAATGTTGAATATCTGAAAGATGATTACAACTGTCTGTTTTATCGCCAAGGCGATATCGATGCGGGCGTTGCAGCTGTCGAAAAGTTACTAAACGATAAAAAACTGCGCGATAAAATCATTAAAAATGGTCAAAAAACTGCTCAAGCTTATCAGTGGAGTAAGCTTGAGCAGCGGATTGTTGATATATATAAATGAAATTTTATTTTTCAACAAGCTTTATTCTAACAGCTTCAATGTGCGATCCTGGTTTATCGCCGGCGACTTCACCGTTCTTTTTCCACTCTTGCCAACCGATCCATGATAGGTGAGTTTGGTAGTAAATATCATATTTCTTGGCGTCGGTTTCACCGAGGGATAGTTTTATGCCATTGAGCGCTTTTGTTTGGCCGGTAGTGCCGCAGATTTGTTGTTCGGTCACAGGCATATCTGCCGACCAAGGGTCGTTAGCCGATTTTGATGAGCAGCGGATGGCGATGGTCGATCCGTCGCGTTGTGATATGGCTTTGGCAATGCGTAGTGCTTCAACGGCGAACGATCGCCCCGTTGTACCAGACATGACACCCTGAGAGACGTTCGGCATCCAGCCAACATAGCTGACGTGGGTTGAATAGCTGAGATCATATAAATCTGGGACAGGCGTATTGGCTGGGTTGTAGAATGCACCGCTAGGTAGGGCGATTGAATTTTTTGGCGCTATACGAATCTGGATGGCCTCAAGCTGTCTGGTTGCACCAGTTGATCCGGCTGGCTCGCCATTTTTTGCCCAACCCATCCAGCCGACATACTGCGAATAAGCACGATACCAGATATCGTATGATTTTGCAAGGTCGCTAGTGAGCATAAAACGAATTGCTTCGACTGATTTGAATTGACCAGTAGTGCCTGATATTTCGTTTGCATTTTTCCAGTCTTGCCAGCCAACCCATGAGACGTGGGACGAATAGCGAAGGTTGCCAGAAATACCAGTTTTATTAACAAGGGAGGCTTTGACGGCTTCAATCCGACGGCTTTGGCCGGTAGTGCCGCTAATCATTTCATCAGTGACTGCTGGTTGCCAGCCAACCATGCCAACGTGCGCGCTAATCGAGGCTGCTAGCGGTGAAGAATCTCCCTTTGTATTAATATTTTTGAAAGCTTGGCCTGAATCTTCCGGAGCGCTAGATCCTTTGTGAACAAGCCGGATTTCTAGGGCCTCTATATTATTTCCAGGTCCGCCAGTTATGCCGGCTGGCTCGCCATTCTTTGCCCAACCCATCCAGCCGACATAGCTGACATGTGCGCGGTAGTATAAATCATATTTTTCGGCAAGCGATCCAGTTGGTTGAATTTTGACTGCTTGAATAGGTCTGTTAAGTTCTGTTGTGCCAGATTGCATGCCTCCATAGACAGTTGGCTGCCAGCCGCGTTCTTCGCTATACGACGAATAGGTAACTTCACCGTCAATAGTGAAGGCTTGCATGGATTTGCTCTGGCCGGTAAAGCCAGTAATGCCGCGATTGTGTACTAGTCCGGTCCAGCCATAGTAGCTAATATGCGATTTGAAACTAATGATCGGGCGGCTGTACTGGGTCGATCCAAACCAGTCGTTCCAAACGCGCCAAAAGTTACGATTGCCATAAGCGCTGCAATGGTCGCCTAGTCCGTACATATTATTAAGAGCGGCCTGATTTGGCTGATACGGGGTGTAAGTATATAGTGCGGCTGTTGCCTTGCTGGCAATATATACGTCTCCAGCGCCGCAGCCGCGCTGTACTACGTTCCATAATATAGAGTTAGTAGCGAATGGTTTTTTATAAGTCCACCAAGGTTTATCCATATTATCGAGATACCAGCGCATTAATTGGGCTCCAGATTCGACTTGCATTGAGAAGCCGGCATAATTGCGGTCGCAATTTGCGCTGCCGCCAGGTCCGCTATCGGGACAATGCGACCCCATGGCGTAAGTATATTGGCTTTGCAGCGGCCAATTATCCGTGGTGAGCGGACCAGCCGATTCAGTAGCGATTTTAACTAGGATAACTTTCGGGCTTAAATTATTACGCTTCGCTGCATCGTAGATTATTTGCGCCGCACTGACAGCCCCTGCTGGTATTGAACCGCTAAAGTTATTGGCAGGAATGTAGTTGCCTGGCGAGTATTTAGGAACTTCATAGTAATCTTTTAGACAGACATAAGGCGGACCTGCCCAGCCCCGCAAAGCGGCATATTGTGCGCGTGTAATATCACCTCTACCTTTTTCAATAGCGCGCCCAGTTCCGTATGTGTCGCAATTTGGGTTAACACTATTGAGAAATGCTTGGATATCAGCAACTGTCATGTCATCAGAATTAGTGAACACAAAGTCGTCAACAATGTTTCCAGCGCGCCAATCGCTAGCGGTGACGGCACTCGATTGATTAGCAAAAAACACTAAACTAAAAACACCAATTGCAGCAACGGCAATGGCAGAGATAAATATTCTCGTTTTCACCATTAAATCTCCTTTGTTAAAGTTTTAGTTATAGGCTTGCCATTGAGTGGAGTTACTGATAATGAAATAGTCCATTGGCCGCCGCCGACTGAAGATACGGGTACTGAAAATCCAGCACAGGTAGAATATTCTGGCTGGTATATAATATCAGCATTCTGCGCAACCTTTTTTCCATTAGCGGCTACAGTTAGAGAGCATTTGCCTTGTGAATAACCCTGTTCTTTTAATTTTACGATAATTGTAACGCTGTCTCCATCTCTGTTGGCTGAAAGCTCGATTGATGAATTATTTTTTGGCACTGGAGCGGGTTTACTTTCCTCAACAGACTTTTCTTCGTTATCTTTTGTGGCGTTAAGGAATGATTCTTTAGTGTCCTGATTGGCTTTTTCTTCAGATTTTTTTTCTTGCGGCGTTGGCTCTTTACTGATATTTGGTACGGTTTCTTTTGGAAAAATTGAGATAATACCGATCTTATCAAGCGCGAAAACACTCCCGCAAATCGCGATAGCTACAGCAAGGGTAGCTACTAGGATTTGTTTTTTTGAAAGTTTTTTATTTGTAATTCTCATATTTACACTATTTTAACACAAGCAAGCATAAGTGCAAAGATTGGATCGAGTTTATTTATAAGTCCACACCGTCTCAAAAACATAAAACCCAAGCACTAAAGCTAGCCCAAAGAACATAATAAGGTTAAATACTTTTTCATTCTTAGTCCTTACATTAATATACTTCTGCAGCCATAACCCTACTGGCACTAACATAACTGCTGTTGCTGTAAAATATCTACCCTGAACACCATCCGCATAATACGCTCCCTCGCCAAACCTAAACGGCAATAAGGCCCACGCTGTATACATAGCATATGACACTGCGCAAACAAACAACCCAATTGTCGCCAAATTATACACTGCCAATTTACCAGCCTGCTCTCCCAATAACTCCTGGTCTTTCTTGTTGTAATGAAGGAAAGAGAGGAAGAGGAGGGAAAA
>CAJPLU010000013.1 GCA_905371595.1 Candidatus Saccharimonadota bacterium | reverse complement strand
CGGTTAGTTAGCCGGGTGTTTTGCTGGCTCGAATTTCGTTCGAAAATCTACTCGGTCACGGCGATGATACCCTCTAGCGCGTAGGCGGTATCCTGCCAGCGCTCCACCGCGATGCAGTCGATACCGAGGTTTTTGACCGGGAAGTCGTTGCCGCCTTCCTCTATTTTGTCGCCAAAGAACAAAATTTCCTCTTTACTCGCGCCGGTGGCTTCCATCAGTTTTTTCATGCCGTAGGCTTTATCGACGCCGATTTTGGTGATGTCGACGCTGGTGGTGCCGCCCAGGCGTACTTCGAACTCTGGCAATTTAGCGGCGACATCGTCGCGCATTTGCTTGCGGACTGCTTTGTTAGCTTCCGCCCAGGCGTATTTTTTCTCGGGCGAGGCCTGCTGGCCAAGTGCTGAATAAGTCACTTGGCTCAAACGATCCTCGATAATTTCGCCGTCGGGATTTGCTTCCCACAAATCAAATTTACGCGCCGATTCTTCCAAAACCTGAGTGATTTTCTGCTTCTGCTCGTCGGTGAAATCCTCTTTATAATGCGTCTGCCAAGCGCCGCTGGCCGCGTCAAAGGTATAATACCGCGTGCCGCACGTCGGCATCATATGGAACCGCGCCAGCAATTCTGGCGAAACGTTCATCTTGTCGATCACTTGCTTTTCAAACTGCTCGAATTTGCCGCCAGAAATGACGCAAACTTGATAATTTTCCAGCAATTTAGCGAGTAAGCCCGCCATGCGCGGCGAAATCGCCGATTTACTAACCGCTAGCGTGTCGTCCAAGTCAAAACCGATAATTTTCTTCATGATTTCCTCCTATTCCAATTATTTCACCAGCAAGAAGTCATTCTTGCCCTTTTTGATTAAGCTAGTCTCGGTCAATGGCATATCGCCAGCAATCTTCGCACCGTTGACGCTAATCGCGTTATTCTGGATCAGCCGGCGCGCTTCGCCGTTGCTAGCGCATAAGCTAGCAGCGACCAGCGCTGCCACAACCGTCGTCTCGAGGTCAACCGTCGGGATTTCGTTAGCCAGAGCGTTCAGATCCTCATCATTCAGCGCCGCAATCTCGCCGCCGCCAAACAGCGCCGCCGTCACCCGCTCGACGCTTTCGCGGCGCTGGCGGCCGTGCACCAAGTCGGTGACCTCGCGCGCTAAGGTTTTTTGCAAGGCGCGCTCGCCTGGATTGGCTCGATGATTGTCGATCAGCGCCTCAACGGTTTCGCGGTCGAGCAGCGTGTAGATTTTGATGAGGTCCTCGCTGGTTTCGTCGTCGCAGTTGAGCCAGAATTGATAAAACTTGTACGGGCTGGTCATCTCGGGGTCGAGCCAGATAGCACCACCCTCGGACTTGCCGAACTTGACGCCAGTTTGCTTGTTGATAACTAGTGGCGCGGTCAAAACGTGCGCTTCGCTGCTCTCGAGCTTGCGAATTAGCGACACGCCAATAATACTATTACCCCACTGGTCGGCGCCAGCTAGCTGCAAAGTGGCACCCTTTTCGCGGTATAAGTGCAAGAAATCATAGCCCTGAATCAGCGCATAGCTAAATTCGCCGTAGCTAATGCCAGCGCCGCCCTCGCCGATACGCTGCTGCACGAATTCGCGGTCGAGCAGCTGCGTCATGCTGATATGTTTGCCGATTTTGTGCAAGAAATCAATGTAATTAATCTGCGAGAACCAGTCGGCATTATCAACAATTTCAAAATCCTGGCCGCGGAAAACTTGGCGGAATTGCGCCGCCAGACCTTCAACATTGCGCGCCACTGTTTCGGCATTGCGCAGGTCGCGCTCTTGTTTTTTGCCGTCCGGATCGCCGATCATACCGGTGGCGCCGCCGACTAGCAGCAGAGGTTTGTAGCCGTGGTCGATAAAATGCCGGCACAGCATCATCGCCGCCAAGTTGCCGATAGTCATGCTCGGCGCGCTAGGGTCAACGCCAAAATAGAACGTTCGCGGCTCGTTTATATCTTTGACATCAGCGAACGTCGTCTGATTGATGAGTCCGCGCCACGTTAGTTCTTCTGCTAGCGTCATCTGCAACCTTTCTTTATTTAATAGTGAGATAGTAACATATTTGCAAATTATCAGCAAAAGCACTAGCCGTCGTGATGCGAACAGTGCTATAATGGTGGAAATATTGCTTATGGGAAGAGTGAAAGTGGGAAACAAGAAACGAAAAGTAGCTGGCGGCGTCAGCGCTTATGCTAATTTAGCCAACAAACGCCGAGTCAAGAAAGACGCGCGAGCGCGCAAAAAAGCCGAATATCTGGCAACTTTGCCGAAGCATCCGGTCAAGCGCTTGCTATACCGCTTGCATCCGAAACGCCTAGCCAAATACTGGTTTAGCCGCGACGGCGCAATTATGGCGCTGAAGGTTGTTGGTATAACTTTGCTGCTAATCGTCATCGGCATAGCTTCGCTATTCGCCTATTTCCGCAAAGATCTCGACAAAATCAACCCCGACACATTGGCGCAGCGCGTCAAAACGACGGTTACCAAATATTACGACCGCAACGACAAGCTGCTGTGGGAGGATAAAGGTACCGGCGACTATACGCTAGTAGTCGACGCCAAAACCATCGCGCCATGCATGGGCAAGGCTACTATAGCTATCGAGGACAAAGATTTTTATAAGCACAGCGGCATCAGCGCTAGCGGCATTGTTCGCGCCTTTATCAGCAACTCGCAGGGCAACGCCGTGCAGGGCGGCTCGACACTAACGCAGCAGCTGGTCAAGAAAGTGTTCTTTACTAAAGACGAAGCTATGCAGCGGGGCTTGTCGGGTATTCCGCGCAAAATCAAAGAGATGATTCTAGCCATCGAGGTCGAGCGAATGTACAGTAAAGACCAAATCCTCGGCTTGTACCTCAACGAATCGCCGTACGGCGGCCGGCGCAACGGCGTCGAATCGGCCGCGCAAACTTACTTCGGCAAATCATCCAAAGATTTAACCTTGCCAGAATGCTCGCTGCTAGCCGCTATCCCGAACAACCCGTCGCTTTATAACCCGTACAATACCTATGGCCGTAAAGCGCTTGTCGAACGCCAGCACAAAGTACTCGACGACATGGTGTCGATGAATTACATATCCAAACAAGAGGCAGCGGCAGCCAAGAAAGTCGACATTATGGATACCATCAAACCGCTGGCCGACCAATACGCCAACGTCAAGGCGCCGCACTTTGTGCAGATGGTCAAGAAGCAGCTAGAGGAAGAGCTTGGCAAGACTATCGTCGGCGAAGGCGGTTTATCGGTCAAGACAACACTCGACCTCGACGCGCAAACAACCCTAGAAACCAATATAGCCAAATTATTTAACGGCGAGATTACCGATGGCAACTGCGGTTATCGCAACTGTTCGCAATTTGCTGGTTTCTCAAACGGCGCAGCAGCCATTGAAGACACCAAGACTGGCCAGCTTGTCGCCCTAGTAGGCAGCCGCGACTTCAATTATGCTGGCTTCGGGCAGGACAATGCAGCCACCGCTTTCATCCAACCAGGTTCGTCGATTAAGCCGCTTGTTTACGCCCGCTTATTTAGCAACCAAGGCGGCAATAACGCCAATTACGGCAGCGGCTCGATTCTAGCAGATTCCAAGACAACTTTCCCGGGCAATTATAGTCCAAACAACGCCGACAACAAATTCCAAGGCAATATTACATTACGCCAAGCATTGGCCCGCTCTCGCAATATTCCAGCTATCAAAGCTATGGCCATCAACGAGAAGAACAACAGCGGCAGCACCTGGTCGCTGATACGCTCCGCCGGCGATTTGCAGTACTGCACGCAAGGCGCCGACGCGCAAGCTGGCCTATCGAGCGCTATCGGCGGCTGCGGCACACGCTTGGTTGACCACGTTAACGCTTTCGCAACACTAGGGCGAATGGGCACTTATAAACCGCAGACGACTATCCTGAAAGTCGCCAACAGCAATGGACAAACCCTCAAACAGTACAAAGAATCTAGCAAGCAAGTCATCGACCAGCAAGCAGCTTACATCGTTAGCGACATCCTTGGCGACGGCAAGGCGCGCGCTGGATTGGCGGGCCGCGACTACCTAGTCAACCTCGGTCGCGCCGGTGTTAAGGCAGCTGTCAAGACTGGTACCAGCAACAGCGAGATTAATGGCAAGGTTAGCGCTAAAGATATCTGGGCTGCTGGCTACACGCCGAACCTATCGATGGCGGTGTGGCTAGGCAATTCCGACACCTCGCCGCTACGCAATGGTAACTCGCTGATTCCAGCTATGTTCTTCGACCGTACGATGGCCGATATCTCCAAGATGTATGCCGACCAAGGTAAACTAAAATTAAGCGACTGGTATACTGCGCCGAGTGGCATCCAGACAATCAAGGGCGAGATTTATCCGTCATATTACAACAAGGCCAGCGCTGCTACTAATGCCAAGATGACTTTCGACCGCGTCTCGAAAAAGAAAGCTACGTCCTGTACTCCCGAAGCTGCCAAGATTGAAATCGATGTCATGAAAATGGCTGATCCAATCACTAGAAAAGAGATAGTCACGCCTAACGACTCTAGCTACGACGCCGAGAAAGACGACGATGCACACAAGTGCGACGATCCAAAGCCAAACGTTACGTTAACAGTGACTAGCGGCGGCGTATCCATCGTCTATACCAGCGGCCGTTATAAACTGCAAAACATCGAATTATTATCTGGCAGTACCGTTGTCGCCAGCAAGCAAGTCGATAGCAGCGGCATCTGGAATATTCACAAAGGCAACTTATCAGCAGCCAGCAGCGGTACGCTAACCGCCAAAATTACCGACACTGGCTACTATACGGCGACTAGTAGCGCCAGCTACAATCCAAACAGTAGTAGCGATGACGACGATTAAATCCGCTTCGTATCGCAGTAGTTTGCCGCCAAAACCCAGCAAAATAGCACGCTCCTAGCAGCGTGCTATCTATATATCGCGCTGGCGATTTTATTGGCTTTGGCTATTGACTAGGTCGATCAAGTCGCTCTCGTGGTCTGGGCGGCGGCGAGCACTCTGGCGACGGGTCGCTGGAGCAGCTAGCTTCGGCTGTGGTTTTGTTTTCGGCGAATTAGCTTTTTTGCTGGCTGGTTTAGCTTGAGTTTTGGTCTCGCTTGCCTTTTTAGCCGAATCACGATTGCTAGCGCTGCCAGCTGATGACTGGCTGCGGGCGCGGCCGGCAGAACGCTGCTTGGCGCTAGCAGTACTTTTTGCGGGCGTTTTTGATGCTGCTGCGACTGCGATTTTCGCCGTTTTTTGAGTTTTACTCGCAGCTTTGGCGGTTGATTTAAGAGGTTTGCCAACAGTCTCTATTTTCTTGGCAAAGATCATCCGGCCGGCTGCGGTCTGCAAATTACGGATAATTTCGACATTTAGCGTCTGACCTATCTGAGCGCTCGCCTGCTCGACGACAACCATTGTGCCGTCTGGTAGGTAGCCTACGCCCTGATGCGCGTCCTGCCCCTTCTGAATAAGCTCTAACGTGATTTTCTCGCCGGGTAGATGCTCCATCCGGATACTCTGCGCTAATTCGTTAAGGTTTAGTACTTCGGTACCCTCGACGGCGGCAACCTTGTTTAGATTGTAATCTAGCGTCATGATCACTGCGCCGTGCTGTTTAGCTAGCTTGAGTAGGCGGTCGTCGACACCTTCGCGAGCGTGGCTGCCGTCTTGTAGCAATTCGACGTTGACGCGCTCCATAGCTTGTAGCTCGGTGACTACATCAAGCCCGTAACGGGCGCGGGCGCGTTTGTCGGCATCGGCGTGGTCAGCTAGAAACTGCAGTTCGCCGATAACCGAGCGTGGAATCACTAGCGTACCGCCGATAAAGCCAGTTTGCGCTACTGGTACAATTCGTCCGTCCATCAGCACCGAGGTATCTACCAAGATAGCCCGATCTTTTGATTTGATGGAGTTTTTGGGCAGGCGCGCTAATAAGTACGACACCTCGCCCAAAATAAGCAGCGTTACCGCCAATAATATTAAGTCTTTGGTTTGCATATTTTCCTTTCTTTTTGCCTTGATTGACTACTAGCTACTTGAGATAGCCGATCAAAGCTTGGCGTAAATCTTTGACGCCTTTTACAAATGAATTCTTTTTGCCAGAGGTTGCTGGCGCAATCGCTTGGGTGAAACCGAGTTTTTTGGCTTCGTTCAGGCGCTTATCGGCGCCTTGTGCCGAGCGAATCTCGCCGCCTAAGCCTACTTCGCCGAACACCACCAAGCCGTCGTCAAGCTTGCGACCAGCCGCGGCGCTAGCAATCGCCATCGCTACCGCCAAATCTGCTGCCCGATCGGCGAGCTTCAAACCGCCAACTACATTCACATAAATATCTTTATCGGATAAATTCAATTTGGTGCGCTTCTCTAGCACCGCGATGAGCAGATTGAGGCGGTTGAGATCGAAACCGCTGGCTGTCCTCTTAGGATACCCGAAATTAGTCGAGTTGACAAGAGCTTGGATCTCAACGAGAATCGGACGGTTGCCTTCAAGCGTCGCCAGTACCACCGAACCATCGGCGTTTTGGCGCTCGGCTAACAGCGCGGCTGACGGATTTTCGACGACCCGCAAACCCTTATCGTTCATCTCGAAAATCGCCGCTTCGCTAGTCGAACCATAGCGATTCTTGACGGCGCGCACCACTTTGAAGCCGCCGTAACGGTCGCCTTCGAATTGCAATACTACATCGACCAGATGCTCGAGAACTTTCGGCCCGGCGATCGAGCCCTCCTTGGTGACATGGCCCACTAAAATTACCGCTGCGCCCGAAGCCTTTGCTGCCCGGATGATGACATTACTTGAGTTGGTAATCTGGCTAACGGTACCTGGCGCGCTGGCGATTTCCTCGAGACTAAGCGTTTGGATGCTGTCGATAATTACCAATTTATATCGGCCGCTGCGAATTGTTGCAGCAATGTCGTCAGCGCTAGTGCTAGCTACAAATTGCAGGTCATCGCCAGAAGTCGCACCGAGGCGCGTAGCGCGGAGCTTAACCTGAGAAGCGCTTTCCTCTCCGCTGACATATAGGACCGATGATTGCTCAGCAACATGCGCTGCTACCTGCATCAACAACGTCGATTTACCGATACCCGGCTGCCCCGCTAACAGCATTACGCCTGCCGGCAGGATCCCGCCGCCTAGCACTGCGTCGAGGTCGGCAATGCCAGTCGGTAAACGTCGTACAGAATCTTCGGCAGCGATTGAACGCATCGACTGCGGCTTTAGGATCTTACCGCGCGAATGGCTGCGCGCTACCGCCGAAGCGCCCTTGGTCTCGATTACTTGTTCGACGAGCGTGTTCCATTCGCCGCAATTCTCGCACTTGCCCGTCCATTTCGGATAGCTGGCGCCACAATTTTGGCAGACGAAATTACTGCGCGCTTTGGCCACTATTTACTCCGGCCGGCGCGGCTACGCCGTTGATGCTTTGATTGAGCTGATCGGCTTTAACGGCTAAGCTTTTGAGAGTTGCCACATCGTCATTGTAAGCTTTAATTCGCGAATTAAGCGAACCCTGCCGAGCATTGATAGCGCTAATTCGCTGCTGCAACGCCGACCGCGCCACCGCGAAATCAGCTTGCGAACTAAACTCACCACTCCTGGCCCGTTCATTAAAACTGTTAATATCAGCGTTAATTTGCGATAAATCGGACTGATAAGCTTCGACATCTTGTTTGATTTGCTTGGCGGCTGATTGCAGCTTAGATTGCAACGCTTCAGCCCGGGCGTTGACTCGGGTAAATACTGCCGTGTAAGCTTGGTTTTTAGCGATAATTGACGCTCGATCGGTAAAATAACGCGCATAATACTGTTCAAGGTCAGAGTCAAGCTCGCCAATCGTGGTACCGATAATCGAATGTAGCTCATCTAGCTCGGCGCCTGGCTCGGCCTCGCGGTAGTATTCCATAGCTTTGGCAATTTCCGGTTCGTTTTTGACCTTTTGATAAGCCTTTTTGATCATAGCGTCGACTCGCGGCCGCTCGAAGATATTCAGCCGCGCATACTGGGCGTGCAACAATTCGTGCGCTGCCGTTACTTCTTTGGCGCCGGCTAACTCGGGGTTTTCGACATCAAACAGATAAATCCGATCACCATAGTAGCAACCCAAAATTGCTGCTGTACGTTCGGTACTTTTGCAATGAGCATTGAACTGGTCGCTAGCTTCAATAGCTGGCTGAGTTGCTCGGAAGGTGCGCTGTGCTGTCGGCGTCAGTTTAATTGAGCCTTCAACCGCGGCAACAGCTGCAGGCGGCGCGAAAGTCGACGCTCGATAAGTATCAAAGGCTGTCTGCCCGTAGAAAAAACCGCCAGCAGCAACACTTATCACTGCCATCAAAGCGATGATTTTCGAGACAATATTACGTCCGGCTGTCGGTTTCGCTGCACCGTTCAATCGCTATCTCTCCTTTCTTGATTCCTACTTCTAGGATATCACCTTTAGCATAGGCGCCGTCAAGTACTTGCTCAGCAATAGCGTGCTCAACCTCGTCCTCAATAACGCGGCGTAGCGGACGGGCGCCGTATTTAATACTGTAACCCTTGTCGATAAGGAATTTTTTGGCACTGGGTTTAATCGTAAGGGCCAAGCCTTTGCGCACCAAACGCTGGCGCAGCTCGCCGATCAGCAAGTCGAAGATCTTGCCGACCTCGGCGCGAGTCAACGCTCGGAAAGTAATAATACCGTCAAAGCGATTAATCAGCTCGGGACGCATGAATTTGTCGAGGGCGTCACGAGCAAATTTAGCGTTGCGGCGGTGCAAATCGTCGATTTCGCTGCCTTTGTCGCGGCTAGAATGAAAGCCAAGTTCCGACTCTTTGGTCATTTTGTCGGCGCCGAGATTGCTAGTCAAGATGATAATCGTATTGCGAAAGCTAACTTCGCGCCCCTTAGCATCAGTCATCATCCCATCTTCAAGTAGCTGCAGCAGCAGGTTGAACACGTCTGGATGCGCCTTTTCAATTTCGTCAAAAAGCACTACGCTGTACGGCTGGCGGCGAACTTTGTCAGTCAATTTACCGCCGTCCTCGTAACCAACATAACCAGCTGGCGCCCCGAGCAGGCGCGACGTATTATGCTTCTCGCCGAATTCGCTCATGTCGATTTTGATAAGCGCTTCTTCGCTGCCGAAAACTTCTCGCGCCAACACTTTAGCTAATTGCGTTTTGCCGACACCAGTCGGTCCCATGAAGACGAAACTGCCAATCGGTCGCTGGCTGCTAGCTACGCCGCTGCGGCTGCGGCGGATTGCCCGCGCTACCTTACCGATAGCCTCGCGCTGGCCAATGACGTACTTGCCGAGATGCTTTTCGAGCTGGCGCAGCAACTTCGCTTCGCTAGTCTGGACTTTTTCGACTGGAACATTGGTCATCACAGCGATAGCATGCGCCACATCGTCATCGGTCAGTTGGATAGCGCGGCGGCCTTTTTGGGCAGCAACTTCTGTCTCGAGTTTTTTACTAATCTGGCTAATACGCTGTTTGTACATAGCAGCTCGCTGGTAATCTTCATGCGAGACGGCATCCTCCATGCGCTCATTGAGGTGCTTGAGCTCTTTGAGGTATTCACGCTCGCGGCTCGGGCGGTGACCTCGCTTGACGCGAACTCGGGCAGCCGCCTCGTCGAGCACGTCAATTGCTTTATCAGGCATGAAACGGTCGCTAACGTAGCGGTCGCTCATATATACCGCCGATTCGATCACTTCGTCGGTAATTTTGACGCCATGATGCTTTTCGTAATAATTTTTAAGACCTTTCAAAATAGCGATTGTCTGCGCCATAGTTGGCTCTTTGACGACGATCGTCTGAAAACGCCGTTCTAGCGCCGTGTCTTTCTCGATGTGCTTGCGATATTCATCGAGAGTCGTCGCGCCAATCATGTGCAGCTCGCCGCGCGCCAACGCCGGCTTGAGGATATTGGCTGCATCCATCGAACCTTCCGAGGCGCCAGCGCCAACCAGCAGGTGCAATTCATCAATGAAAAGAATAATATTACCCTGTTTTTTGACTTCAGCGATTACTTTTTTTAGCCGATCCTCGAATTCGCCGCGATATTTAGTACCAGCAATCATCGCCGCCATATCTAACATAACCACTCGGCGGTCTAGTAAATGGCCCGGTACGTCCTCGCGGACGATCCGCTGCGCCAGCCCCTCAACGATAGCGGTTTTGCCAACGCCTGGATCGCCAATCAATACTGGATTATTCTTGGTGCGGCGGCTAAGAATAGTAATCATTCGCTCTAGCTCTTTGTCGCGGCCAATCATCGGGTCAAGTTCGCCGTTGGCCGCCCGCGCCGTCAAATCCACGCCAAAGGCGCTAAGCGCCCCACCGCGCGTATTGCCGCGGCGCCGCGGCTCGGTAGCAATATCGCCATGTTCGCCGCGATTCTCTTCGAACGACTTCTCGAGTTCGCTGATTATCATATCAACATTGATGCCCATTTCGCGCAGCAGCGCTGTCGCTCGAGCATTACCTTGTCGCAGGACGCTGTACAATATATGCTCTGTACCGAGATAATCATGGCCGTACTCGCGCGCTGCTTCCCATGCCATGCGCAATGTCAACAAGGCCGTCTCGCTAAGGCCCACCATACCGGTACTGGTGACTACTCGCGACGGTTTGATATCCAGAATCATTTCAGCTTGTTGCAGGGTCACGCCGGCGTCAGTCAATACCTGTGCCGCCGAGCTCGACCCTTGCGCCAAAACGCCGAGCAGCAAGTGCTCCGTCCCAATGTAATTACTACCGTTACCGCGAGCAATCGCGTCAGCATGCTGGACGCTAGCGCGCGCGTTGTCGGTCAATCGCGAAATAAAATCTGCAAAATCTTCTGGCATCATGAGTTCTCCGTTCTGAGCGTATTGCCCATTGCAGCCAATTATACATAACAAATTAGCACTCGTCAAGGCAGAGTGCTAATTTGCAAAAAGCGGCTGCGGGTTTTAATCTTGATTTTCGATAGCGCTAAACAAATCTTCCTCAACGTTCTTGCGCGGTTTTTTCTCGGCTGATTTCGGCGCTGTGGTCTCGATGTTCAATTCGTAGCCAGTCAGGCGGCTCGCCAAACGCACATTTTGCCCGCCGCGGCCGATAGCGATTGATTGCTGGTCTTCAGTAACGTAAACATTGGCGGTTTTTTTGTCCTTATCAATCTCGACTTTAACAATCTCAGCCGGGCTAAGAGCATTGCGGATATACGTATCTATATTATCATCATAAGTAACGATATCGATTTTCTCTTGCTCGCCGATTTCGCTCATCACCGCGTTAACGCGCGCGCCGTGACCGCCGACGAACGTTCCGACCGGGTCAACGCCTGGCACCGTGCTAGCAACCGCTAGTTTAGTACGGCGGCCAGCTTCACGGGCGATGCCTTTGATCTCGACAGCGCCAGTTTCCATCTCGGGTACTTCTTGACGGAAGAGATATTCGATAAAGTCCTCGCTGCCACGGCTAAGGATTAGCTGCGGACCGCGGCCTTCGCGTTCGATGTCTTTGATTAATACTTTGATCCGCGAGCCAATTTTGTAAAACTCGCCTTGGATCTGCTCGCTCTGCGGGATAATACCAGTGGCCTTGCCTAGCTCGACACGCACCACGCGCGGCTCGACACGCTGCACCATACCGGTAACGACCGTACCGATTTTGTCTTCGAACTCTGCCAGAACGACTTCGCGCTCGGCTTCGCGCAGGCGCTGCATGACGACTTGCTTGGCAGTCTGGGCGGCCACCCGGCCAAAGGACTTAACTTCATGAGCTTCCTCGATGGTATCACCTAACTGAGCGTCTGGCTTCTCTGCCTGAGCGTCCGCCAAGCTGATTTCGGTAGCCGGATTAACGACATCCTCGACGACTTCGCGCTGGACAAACACCTTGGCGGTGCCGTCATTGATATTGAGTTCGGCGCGCACATTTTGCTCGCGCTCGCCGTTATCGCGCCGCCAGGCAGCAGCGATTGCCTGCTCGATTACGTTTAGTACAGTTTCTTCGGGCAACGCCTTTTCATCAGCAATCGCCCGCACTGCTAGCGTCAACTGCTTGATATTCAAATCTTCCATATAATTCCTTTCTTTTAGTTCCAATACGAAAACAACCGACCTGCCGGCCGGATGAGTACGTATTTAATGTAACACGCGAGGGCTGGCATCGTCAAGCCTAGCAGTGCGATACAAAAAATATTTCACAAAGAGTTGAGTTGGGGGCGGGACAGCGAAATAAATCGCTCGTCCCGCCCCCGCACCTCATGCGTCTGTATCTGGGCTCTCTGGGGAATACCCTTCACGGGGTCCCCAGGCTTGTTCGGACAGGTTCAATCGTGCCTCGGAAATCTTAACGAGAGCAGAGATCTTCTGCGTCTGCGCTCGTCGGATCCAGAGCCTGGAGATCCAGGCTGTAATCCTGAGACTGTACTCTGCGACGGCGAGTATCGCCGCCACCACGTAGGAGACCAGCGCTGCCCAAGCAGCAGCCTCATAATTTTTATAAACGCTGCCATGGCGAACGGTCGCAGAGTACAGATAAATCACGGTAAACATCACTCCTAGTAACGACACCTGAATATACCCCACTCTCCGCTGCCGCCACAGGGAGGTGGTGAGAAGGATAGACAGAACCAATACCGACAAGCTAGCGATACCAGTGAGCATAATAGTGTACCCTTTCCTAGTGTAGGTTGAGGTGCGGCCTATCCAGACCGCTACCTCGAACGCATGCGGACTTTCCGCGCGTCAGGCAGCCTTTATCTGAAAGGCTAATTATAATTATAATATACTTGTTGAGCATCGTCAATGTTTTTCAACATATTTCATGCTTTTGGCAAAAGTTACACTTTGCTGCCATGAGGTAGATGATATACTAGACCTTATGAGCCAACCCCTTGTCTTCAGCATTACCCATCGCCTCCCCAGCACCTTGGCGCGCGCTGGTACGATTGAAACGCCGCACGGCACGATTCAAACGCCAGCTTTCATCGTTGGCGGCACTAAAGCAACCGTCAAGGCGCTGACTGTCGAACAGGTCAAAGCCTGCGGCGGGCAATCAATTTTGGCCAATACTTATCATTTGATGCAGCGGCCAGGCGTTGAAATCATTCATAAAGCTGGCGGCCTAGGCAAATTTATGAATTACGATGGGCCGACTTTCACTGATAGCGGCGGCTTTCAGATTTTCAGTCTGGGAATTGCTTACAAAAAAGGCATTGACGCCGTCGCCCACACCCAAAAAGGCAACGCTGCGCAAGCGGTCAAGTCTGCTAATCAGCTAGCCAAAGTCACCGACCAAGGCGCGCAATTTCGGTCGCATCTGGATGGCAAATATATAATAATGACGCCAGAATCATCAATGGAGCTGCAGCACGCCATCGGTGCTGACATTCATATGGCCTTCGACGAGCTGACTGCACCGCTAGCGGCCCGCGACACGATCGTAAAGGCAATGCAGCGAACACATGCTTGGGCGGAGCGCTGCTTGGTTCGCCACGATGAGCTAAACGCCGAACATCTAGCACGCGGCGAAAACCTGCAAGCACTCTACGGCGTCGTCCAGGGCGCCCGCTACGAAACACTGCGCCGCCAATCGGCCAATTTCCTGGGCCAGCGCGACTTCGACGGCTACGGTATCGGCGGTGTTTTCCAACCTGGCGAGATTGCCGATGTCGTCCGCTGGGTCTGCGAGACTTTGCCCGAGGATAAGCCGCGCCACCTGCTAGGCTTAGGTTCGCAGCCGGCCGATTTATTTCTCGGCGTCGAATATGGTATCGATACTTTCGATTGCGTCGCGCCGACCCGCCAAGCCCGCAACGGTGCTCTGTACACCTTTGACGGCCGCATCAACATCAGCAATGCTCGCTTTCGCGAGGACTTCGCGCCGATCGACCCTGAGTGCGACTGTTATACTTGTCAGCATCATACGCGCGCTTACATCAATCATCTGTTTCGCGCCGACGAGATTCTCGGCGCTACGCTTGCCAGCATTCATAATGAACGCTTCGTAGTGCGCACTGTCGACCAGATCCGCGCCTCGCTGCTAGACGGCACATTTTTTGATTTCAAGCAGTCGTTCCTAGATCGCTACTACGGCGGTAATTTACCAATCGGCGTCACATTATAAAATAAAACCGCGTCAAAATCTAACGCCAGGATAAACCAAGCAACTAATTCACCAGGTATTTCGCTGGTTGCTCGAACGTATCCAATTTTTCATACTTTTTCACGCAGGCAATCAAATGCATCGTCATCGGCGAGACCATAATTTCTACCGCCATCTTGATCAAAAACACCGTGATAATAAGCTGCCAAAAGCTAGCCGTCGGCATGGTACCAGCAAAAGCAATCGTCGAGAAGATCACCGTATCTAGCGCGCTGCCCGCCGCCGAGCTGCCGATCATTCGCCACCACAAGCCACGGCCGCGGCTAGCAACCTTCATCCGGCCCATTACGTAAGCATTCATAATCTCGCCAACAAATAGCGCCGTTACCGAACCGATAGCCAACCGCCAGACCACACCCAACGTCGATTCAAACGCCGCTTGCCCCGTCCAGCTACTATCTGCCGGCAATAATTGCACCACCCAAAAAGTCAACGTCATCAGCGTCAAGGCTGCCACGCCATTATAAATCAGCCGGCGCGTCCGGCGATAACCGTAAACCTCAGTGATTATATCACCTACGATATACGCTAGCGGGAACAAAACCGTGCCAGCATCAAAAGTCAGCCAGCCAACAGATACAATTTTGACGCTGACAATATTACTAACCAATAGTGTCGTTACAAAAAGTACCGCAAATATATCATACAGAGAATAATGTTGTTTCTTTGTCATATTTTAGATTATATCACGCCGGCAAGCGCTGTTCCGGACAACTCGCCAAAATCCGCTCCATAGCCGTGCGTTCCGGCGGTGTCACCCACAGCGAGTATTTCTTCTTGACGGCAATTTGACGGGCAATGTACTGACAGCGAAACGGTTTATTTGACGGCAGCCAAGTCGCCGCATCGCCGTCGCCTTTCTGCTGGTTGGCTGGTCCGTCGACGGCTAGCAGCTCGAGCGGGTCGTTAGCCAGACTGATTCGCTGTTCGCTAGACAGCTGCTGAGCGCCAGTCTGCCAGGCGTTGCTCAGTGCCACTACGTGGTCAATCTGCACAGCGCCGCTAGAATTAGCACCGCGCTTGAAAGCGATTCGCTGCCCGGTGTACGGGTCGCTAAGGGCGCCAGCCTGTACTTTGCAGTTGTCGTCGCCCAGGACAGCGTTTGTCAAGTCGCGCCGCAAGATAACATTGCGCGTATCGCAGCCGCCCGCCTTAGCCCAGCCGTCACCGAACTGAGAGCGCTTGTAACCGGTCTTGGGAGCGCGGCCCTTGGTTGGCAATGCTGCTAGGGCGTCGCGCGCTATTTCGCCAGAACCAGAGTTCGACCCCGACTGCTGAGACTGCGAATCTGGCAGCATCAGCGGCAAATTCGGCCATTCCTTAATAACAACCCAACCGAGAGTACCTATCAAAATTACCGCTACCAGGACCATTCTACGACGCCGCTGCATAAGCATATTATACCACCCTGCTATAATGGACGTATGGACAGATTATTTTCTCAATTTCAGCCAGAACACTACGACATCCAATGGGATTTGCGTCAAGCAAAGAGCAATCGCTTAATCCGCGGCACGGCAACTATCCGCGGCCAACATCTAGCAGCCGAACCAATTCGCTTGCACGCCAAAGATTTGCAAATCGAAGAAGCTACTGTCAACGGCCAAGCAGTCAAGACATCAACCGACAACGACATTTTGACACTTGACAATACCGACAACGGTCCAGTGCAAATCACTATTAAATTCTCGTTGGCATTGACCGATGCCATGCACGGTATTTATCCTTGTTATTATGAGCATCAAGGCCAAAAACGCGAGTTATACGCCACCCAATTCGAAAGCCACCATGCCCGCGAAGCCTTCCCATGCGTCGACGAGCCAGAGGCCAAAGCCACATTTGCGATTTCAATATTATCAAATGAACCGGTAGTACTCAGCAATATGCCAGTCATTTCGCAGCGGGAAAGTAGCGAGGGAACGCTGACTACCTTCGAGCAAACACCGCGCATGAGCACCTACCTGGCGGCCTTTGTCGCTGGCGATTTACAGCGTGCGACTACTGCCGCCAAGAGCGGCGTCGAAGTCAACGTCTACGCCACGCCAGCGCAGCCAGCCGATAGCTTGAGCTGGGCACTCCAGCACGCAGCGCAAACAATTGACTTTTTCGACGAGTATTTTGGCGTGCCTTACCCGCTGCCGAAATCTGACCATGTAGCACTACCTGATTTTTCTAGCGGCGCTATGGAGAATTGGGGCTTGGTGACCTACCGCGAAACCGCCCTGCTGGCCGATCCGGCAACCGCTAGCGTTTCGACCCGCCAATATATTGCAACGGTTATCGCCCACGAATTAAGCCACCAATGGTTCGGCAATCTAGTGACTATGAAGTGGTGGAATAACCTGTGGCTGAATGAGAGTTTCGCTACACTGATGGAATACCTAGCAACTGACGCGCTGCATCCGGATTGGCGGCAATGGGACGAGTTTGCTAACAATGAAGGTGTCGCTGCCCTGCGCCGCGATAGCATCGACGGCGTACAGCCAGTCCAAACCGACGTATCGAGCCCAGCCGAAATTAGCGCGCTGTTTGATGGAGCGATCGTCTACGCCAAAGGCGGCCGGCTGCTGCGAATGATGCAACTATGGATTGGCGATGAAGCGTTCCGCGCTGGCCTCAAGCAGTATTTCACCCGCTTCAAGTATGGCAACACTACTGGCGACGACCTCTGGGAATGCCTAAGCCAAGCTAGCGGCAAAGATGTTGGGGCGCTAATGAACACCTGGATCTCACAACCGGGCTACCCTGTAGTTTACGCGTCGCTCGACAATGGCGAGTTGACGCTCCGCCAAGAACAATTCTTCACTGGGCCGCACCAGCCGTCTGATCGTTTGTGGCCGATTCCGCTCGGTGCCAACGACCAGCGCCTGCCCGAAATTCTAAAAGAGCGCGAACAGCATCTCTCGCCAGCGCCAGACGGACTATTGCTACTCAATCATCAAAACGCCTCGCACTTTATCACTTGCTACGACGACACTCTGCGAGCTCGCATATTGCAGGCCATCACCGATGGCATATTAACGCCAGCACAACGAGCCCAGTATCTCAATGAGCAAATCCTACTAGCCCGCGGCGGTCTAGTCGCTAGCAGCACGCTAGTCGAAGCGCTAGCCGCCTTCCAAAACGAAAGCGATCAGACCGTCTGGGAAATCATTGCGCTGGCCATCAGCGATCTCAAGAAATTCGTCGATCAAGACGAAGCCGCCGAAAAGCTGCTGCGACGCCTATCAGGCAAGCTAGCTCGTCGGCAATTCGAACGCCTAGGTTGGAACAAACACCCCGGCGAGCCAGAGTCTGACAGCAAGCTGCGCGCTGCCATCATTGATTGCATGCTATATAGCGAGGACGCAGCGGCAGTCAGTACCGCGCGCCAGCTCTACCAAAACACGCCTCTAGCCGAGCTCAGCGCCGACCTGCGCCCATCAATCATCGGTGCCGCCGTCCGCTACAGCGATCAACCGGCAGATATAGTCAGCCAGCTGATTGAAGCCTACCAAGCCACGCAATCAGCCGACCTGCGCAGCGACATCGCCGCGGGGATTACCGCGACACGCGACGCCGAGCAGTTAGCGCGCTTGATCGGGCTGCTCACCAACACCGGCATCATCCGCAGCCAAGACACCGTTCATTGGTTCGTCGACCTGCTGCGCAATAGCTACGGCCGCGAAGCCGCCTGGCGCTGGATGCGCAGCCAGTGGCATTGGATCGAGCAAACTTTTGCTAGCGACAAAAGCCACGATTATTTCCCGCGCTACGCCGCCATGCTGCTGATGACGCGCCAGCAGCTAGCTGAATACCGCGAATTTTTCACGCCGCTGCGCCGCGACCAGTCGCTCGTCCGCGCCATCGACATGGGAATATTAGATTTAGAGGGCAAACTAGACCTAATCGACCGTGACAAAGCGGCAGTCATAGCAGCGCTGGCAAAGTAATTTCGGTTTTTTGAGATAAGTAATTTTGTGGCTTTTACAGAGGTAGTAAAATTATTATGACACATTTTTCGTTAAAACGATTGACATTTATACGATAATGTGCTATATTCATAATAGCTTTTCGCTCGAGTTTAGTCTAAAGGGCGAGAAGTGCCCTTTAACTCGAGTGATGATTTTCTGAGGAGGAAATCATGAGCTTCATCATTGTTGTCTCCATCACTTTTGCTCTCGTCGCCCCCTGGGCGACGAAGTCTGTTTTCGACGCCGCCGGCCCGTTGGCCAGCTGGGGGTGGGTCGCGACGTTTGTCGCGGCCCACATCTGGGTCTGGAAGTGCATCTCATACGCCATCTCCAATGGCGCCAGTGAGATCATTTACATGCCAGCAATCATGCTGGCAGTGTACGAGCTTATCGTTATCGGCTTCGTGCCGATGACCTTCGAGGATGAGGACACATGCAGGTGCCTTACATGTGAGCAGCACCGCCACAAGGCGGTGAAGAAGGGCTGAACGCCCGCCGAAAATAGCCCGCTGAATTAGCGTTCAGCTTGAGCTCGTTCGGCGGGCTATTTTCTTTGGTTTAATTTATTTCTACTACCGCTTGGACGGCTGGCGGGTCACCGCTCACGCTGGCGGCTAGCAGCTTGGCTGCCATGCCGCTGTATTCTGGCTTACCCGCCAAAAACAACTCTGCCGCGAAACGCATCTGTCGCTGCTTTTTGGCGGTAATCGCCGCCAGTCCATCGCCGAAATCATCATTCTTACGATACTTCACCTCGGTGAAATACAACACCTCGCCTTTCACGCTGACGATATCAATTTCGCAGTACCGCGTCCGCCAATTCCGCGCCACAATCTCATGGCCGCGCGCCGTCAGCCAATCTGCTGCCGCCTGCTCGCCTTTATCGCCAATTTGACGGGTTGTCATTGATTTTTTCGTTTCTGACGAAATAGTATTTGACAAATCAATTCGAGCAACATTTCCAGTGTCTGGAGTGATATTCTCAGAAAAAATTTGGGCAACTTTACGTGGGCCCCGAATTATTTTCTGAGGATATCCGACAGACGGCTCGCCATATTGAACAACTGTTTTCTGAGGCACTGCTCGCGGCTTCGCCTTATTGTCAGCATACTTCGCCAGCGGCGCGAAACTCAGGCGGTGCAGCGGCGTCACACCCAGGCGCTCAATCGCTACCCGATGCTTGGCCACGCCATAGCCAGCGTTCGATGCGAAACCGTACCCCGGATAAACCGCTGCCTGCTCGGCCATGAACTGGTCGCGTGCCACCTTGGCGACGATCGACGCCGCCGACACACTCGGCACAAGGCCGTCAGCTTTCGCCATCGCCGTCACATATCGCTCTAGCGCCGTGCCGCACAGAAAATTCACCTTGCCATCGATGATGATTTCGCTAAAAGCTAGATTTTGCTGGCGGCATTGCGCTTGAACTTGCTCGACCGCTCGCCGCGTCGCCAGCCGCAGCGCTTGGCTCATACCGACACCGTCCAATTCCCGCGCGCTCACCCAGCCCAGCGCCCAAGCCGCAGCCTTTTCGCGAATTTCCACGTCCAACGCTTCACGGCGCTTTTTGGTTATCTTTTTGCTATCGTCCAAGCCGTCAATCTCGACGCCGCCCAGAATCACCGCACCAACCACCAGCGGCCCCGCCCACGGCCCGCGCCCAACCTCGTCGATCCCCAGAATCATAAGTTCATGATAACAAATGGCGGCGATAGGCTCAATCACGGGCGCATATGGCGGAATTTGTGTTATAATATTAGTAAGCTAAGCACGTTGACTATCAAGAGAGGGGGTGTTTAGTGTGAAGGGGAAACTCTTCGTGCTATTCATCATGGTCGGGGTTCCGATCATGATGTTGAGTACAGTGGCGTGGGGTATTATGCTAGTTATGGGAATATTACATAGCATTCTCAGTATGGTACCCGCGTTATCATTTGGGTAGAGTATGATCGTGGCATTGGCAATTTTTGCCACGATCACGTACTCCCTCATCTCGGCGGCCGCGGGCCCGTCGCCGAGCCCGCGGCATCGTCTATGAGGCCCCCGGGAAACGGCCCGCAGGCAGAAATCCTGCCTTGCTGTCAGCCTACTTCGGTGGGCCGTTTCCTCTCCGACGCCCGCTGGGGCGGCTCGCGGAACACGCACGTTCTGCTTGAGCCACCTCGGCGGGCACTTTCCTTTTTGAGCCTATTTTGCCAACAAAACAAAATCCCGCTCATCGGCGGGATTTATCGCTAGCGCTAGATACAGACTGCCATTAATTTTCGGCGTGGCGAGCAGCGACCTCGGCGGCCTTAGCATCAAGCTCGGCCTGTTTGGCATCTTCGGCGGCCTTTTTCTCGGCAGCTTCTTTAGCTTTTTCCTCTTTCAAGCGAGCGGCTTCTTCTTCGCTCAGACGGACGCAAAGGCGCGTGCCGCGCTCA
>CAJPLU010000012.1 GCA_905371595.1 Candidatus Saccharimonadota bacterium | reverse complement strand
GTGAATAATCATCGGCGAGACAGAGAGGAATACGATTATAAGAGCAGCAACCTCGATGTTAACACCTGCTTTGGTAAGTAATTCACCGGCGTAATAACCTAGATAAACAAACAGTGATGACCACAAGAATCCGCCGATAATGTTAAAAACCAAAAATGTTCTGTAATGCATTTTGCTGGCGCCAGCAACGATTGGCGCAAAAGTTCGGACGATTGGCGCAAAACGAGCCAACACGATAGTAATTGAACCGTGCTTGTCGTAGAATTTTTCAGTTTGCTCTAAATATTTTTTCTTGAAAAAACGTGAATTTTCTTTTTCAAATAATTTGCGGCCGACCTTATGTCCAAAACTATAGCCAACACTATCGCCTAACACGGCTGCCAAAAATACCAGGATAGCGAATAGATGAATATCAATTGGCAAAATATGTTGTTGTACCATGTAAGCTGCCGTAAATAGCAAGCTGTCGCCTGGAAATATGAAGCCGATTAATAAACCCGACTCAGCGAAAACTACCAATAAGATAATTGGCACGCCGAGATGAATAATCAAATTAATAAAGGCTTCCATGCTAGAGATGATTATAGCACAGATTTCTAGCACCAGCTAATGGAACAGGTTTGGGTCTAAAAATTTATTGTCGAAACGGATCGGGGATATCGTGAATCACTAGCTTGGTTAGAATCATTATCATAAACATGTTATAATAGAGAAGTAATAGTAAGCCTCCGGAAAGGTATCTAACGAAAGGAAGAGAGAAATGGGAGAAAAAATTACTCTGAAGATTACTAAGCGCGAAGTGCTTGGCAAAAAAGTTAAGACGCTACGTCGCCAAGGAATTACGCCAGGCGTGGTCTACGGTGCGGGTATGGAAGCGGTGCCGATTCAGGCTGAAGCTGGCGAAGTGCTGCGCGTCTATAAGCTAGCTGGCAAGCATACGCCCGTCCAGTTGCTAGGCAGCGAGCGGCGCATAGCGATGATTAAGGATGTTGAATCATATCCGACTAGGTCAAATGCTCTTCGCCATATTTCTTTTCACGCAGTTCGGGCTGATGAGCCGGTGATTGCCGAAGTGCCGATTCGTTTGAGCGGTACAGGAGAATCTGAGGCGGAGCGTGCCGGCTTGGTAGTGCTGCAAACGCTTGAGAAGATCAAGGTCAAGGCCCTGCCGATGGATCTACCAGAAGTATTGGAGGCGCCGACGAGCGGTCTTGTTAAAGAAGGCGACCGCGTGACTGTGGGCGATATTGTTTTGCCGGATGGTGTTGAGCTGGTCGAGAACGACGACGGCCGCGAAGGCACGGCTGACGACGATACTACCGTAAAAGATTTGGTTGTGGCAAACGTCTATGAGCCGAGCGCTCTAGCAGCTGCCAACGATGCGGCGGCCGGCGAAGCTGAGTCCGCTGACGCCGAACAAGTCGAAGTTACGGGAGAAGCTGAAAAGACTGAAGCGTCGGAATAGTTTGGTCTTAGATTATCAAAAAACACCGTCATGATTTGGCGGTGTTTTTCTATTGTTGCTACAGTCGGAAATGTTAGAAATTACTCCTCGATGAATCCGCCTGATTGCCGCGCCCACAACTTGGCGTAAACGCCGCGTTTTTTGGCAAGTAATTGATCGTGAGAACCGTCTTCGACGATGCGTCCGTTTTCCAGGACGATGATACGATCGAGCTTAGCGATGGTCGATAAACGGTGGGCGATGACAATTGACGTTCGGTTTTTCATCAATGTTTCCAGCGACTTTTGGATTAGCGCTTCTGATTCTGAGTCTAATGCCGATGTCGCCTCGTCAAGTACTAGAATCGGCGCATCTTTCAAAATCGCCCTGGCAATGGCGATGCGCTGCCGCTGTCCGCCCGAAAGTTTGACGCCGCGTTCACCAACTCGCGTGTCAAAACCGTCTTGCAGTTTGACGATGAAATCATAGGCGCCAGCCTTCTTAGCAGCTTTTTCAATCTCAGCATCGGTCGCGTCAGGCCGGCTGTAGGCGATATTCTCGCGGACGGAGCGATGAAATAACAGCGGCTCTTGCGGTACGTAGGCAATTTGTTCGCGCAGGCTTGCCTGGGTAACTTCGGCGATGTTTTGCGCATCAATGGCAATCTCTCCTGAGTCAATATCAGCAAACCGTAACAATAATTTGGTGAGGGTAGTTTTGCCAGACCCGCTTGATCCGACTAAACCAATTTTTTCGCCTGGCTGAATATTGAGCGAGAAATCATGAAACAAGGTATCGCCTTGGCCTTCGTCGTGCGTAAAGGTCACGTTGTCCATGACAATGCCGCCGCGTTTAATTTTTAGTTTTTTGTCGCTGCGGTCAACTAGCGTCGTTGGTGTTTTAAGAATTTCTACCATCTCGTGAGTATCGCCAATAATACGATTGTAACTACGCATGATGCCATTCATGTTCCACAACTCGTGCGCTACGCTGCCTGTATACGTTATGATTAAATAAACTGATGCTACTGATACTAAATTGTGCTGAGCGGCGTATACTGCAAAAGCAATTGCGCCAATTTTGATAATTGTGTTGATGGTCGAATAAACGGTACTAACTTTCAGGAAACCGCGCATCGTGCCCAGGCTAGCGCTGCGCCATGAACTGACCGTTTTTGAAAAGCGCTTTTGCTCTGTCGATTCAGCGCCAGATGATTTAACCGCCAGAATATTTGAAACCATGTCGGCTAATTGGCCGCTAACTTTATTGCTGGCTTTAGCTTCTTTTTCGCTCAATTTAGCCATTGGCCTAGAGCCAAAATAGACGGCAATACTAAAAATAATTGAAAAGACAAACAGGAATAAAGCATACTGCCAAATTAATGTCGATAAAATGATTATTGATCCAGCTAAGGAGATAACTAATGGCAAAATCGACCAGAAAATTGTATCCCAAAAACGTTCGACTGCGCCGTTTAGCTTATTGGTTTGACTGACAAGTGAGCCGCCGAATTTATTAGCATGGAAAAACATTGTTTGATTAGTTAATTTGCTAAAGCAGCGCGAGTGTAAATCGCGTTGTAGTGCAGTCTCGAACGTCCAGACGAGGTACAATACTAAGCGCCAGCCAATCACCGTTGAACACAGTTCGCTAACACCATATAGAACAATTAGCGTCCATAAATTGTTAGCAGTTTGCAGCTGGTTGTGCTGGATAATATTAAGCAGCTCTGCGATAACAAGCGGGCCGACAAAAATAGAGATAACGATTGTAGTAATTGCAAAAAATATCGCTAGATTCCTGCGGCGCCTGTAGGGTACAGATACTTGCCAGAATAGGCGTAAAATTTCTTTATCGTTAATTTTATTTTTCAAAAGTATCTCCTTCTTTTGTGCAGTTTATATTGTGAGCAGTTTGATCATGGGTAAGGTGATTCAAACGCGAGATTTAGAGGAACTCTTTTGGTTTGAGTTCATAGATTAACCAATTATAAGGTATAATCTTGTTATGAGTCAAGAACGAACAGTTTCGTATGTTTTAATAACAGGCACTACGAGCGGCTTGGGCAGAGAATTTGCTCGTATATTTGCGCAAAATGGTTATAATATCGTTGCTGTTGCGCGTAACGAAGTTCTATTGCAACAGCAAAAACAGGAGTTAGAACGCCAGTTTGGCGTTGAAATGGTCTACATAGTTAAAGATTTGAGTGCTGAGAATAGCGCTCAAGAAGTTTATGATGAGATTAAATATAAAGGCATTAATATAGATATCTTAATTAACAATGCCGGGTTTGGTTCGTTTGGCCGCTATGTTGACGTCGATTGGCAGCGCCAGAAAGGTCTCGCTAGCGTTAATATGCTGGCCGTGATGCAGTTGTCATATCTATTTGGTAAAGATATGGATCATCGCAGTAGGGGTAAGATTGTTAATATTGCATCGATTGCCTCGTTTCAAGCTGGGCCGTACATGGCGATGTATTATGCCTCGAAAGCTTTTGTCCGCTCGTTTTCTGAAGCTTTGCATGAAGAAATGAAAAGTTCTGGCGTGTCGGTGACGGCGATTTGCCCAGGTCCGGTAGCGACTAACTTTGAAAGAAATGCTCATATGATAAACTCGGCAATGTTCACTAGACTTAGAGTTTATACACCAGAAGTAGTTGCCGCGAAAAGCTATCGCGCTATTATGAATAACAAAGCAGTGTATGTAGTTGGTTGGCCAAATAAACTTTTGGTGTTTTTGACGCGATTTTGTAGCTTAAAGTTCAGTAGAGTTCTCGCTAGTAAAATTAATTTAGGCAGCGGGCGAAAATAGCCTGGTCTGACCAGTAATTTAATTGTAAAAACATGGCTAAGAAGTTTAGCGTGGTAAGTTTTTAAAAAAGCATTGTATTTTTATTGTAAATGATTTACAATAAAAATATGACACAAATAGTTAGTCGACGAATCACGAAATATACTGATAGTATACTATCGATTTTATGCCATCTGCAGCATGCTACTAATGCCGAGATTGCTAGCCGGTTGCGAGAGTCGTATTCAAATGTTAGCGATACTACGGTGCATCGTATTACGCAGCGCTTGCGCGACGATGGTGTTATTGGACTGGCACCTGCGTCAAGGCAGGGCTGTTTGCGGTACGACTTTTCACCGGAACCGCACGATCATTTTATATGCGGCGAGTGCGATAATTTACAGGATATCAAAGTCCCCGATTTAGTGCGTTGCCAGATCGGGCGCCAGCTTGATGGCTGCTGTTTCGACGGTCCTTTAGTCATTACTGGAGTATGTCAACAATGTAAAAATAGAAGGAGGAATTATGGCATTAATTAGTATTACAACTAAACAAGAGTTTGAAGAAAAAGTACTAAAAAGCAAGCGTCCGGTCTTGGTTGATTTTTGGGCGCCATGGTGTCCGCCGTGTCGAGCGATGGCGCCAATATTGCAGCAGATCGCTGACGAGACAGATTTTGATATTGTTAAAATTGACACTGATGCTAGTAATGACAATAAAGAACTGGCTATGCACTACCGCGTGCAGGGCATCCCAAATATGAAGATTTTTGTTGCTGGCGAGGAAGTTGCTGAGCTGATCGGTATGAAGTCAAAACAGACACTAATCGATGCGTTGGAAAAAGCTAGAGAAAATGCTGATTAATATGTTATCGCAGAATAATAATTTATCAAAAACTTTTTGTACGAAGATTAATTGATATATTTATCGCATCATAGCTTATTGTTAATCATTTACAAAACTAAATTGTGAGTTTCGTAAACGTTCTTGGTGGTATTGCTAGCTAGCTATTTAGGTTTATTCAATGAATCTGAGGTAATAATATACCAATGTATAAACTATTAATGCTAATATAAGATATTAAGTAATCTGCGAAAGGACATATTACATGAGTCAAGCTAAATTGCCTAAAGATAATGCATGGGAAGCTTTTGAAAAAACTTCTGGTGATTCACGCGACACTTATAAAATTGAACGATCTAAAAACTGCTGGATTATAAGTAAATTTGATAAAAATTCCATAGCAATGGGTGAAGCTCCTTGGGTTGTCGCTGATAGTGGCGAAGTGATTAGAGTTGGTTATTCGCTCTCGCTAGAGGCAGTGCTCGCAGAAGTTGCACGACGTAACGAGAACGACTAAGTTAAAGGTATAACTGCAATGATACTGCACTCTAAACCGCTTTTACATGACCAGATCGCAACCGATCCAATGAATGCTAATTTTGCTAATAGAGGTTGGTCGCCCGTGTATTCTGCTTCGTCAAGTTCGCGAATTGTACTGGTCGGGCAGGCGCCAGGTCGAATTGCTCAGCAAACGCTAAAGCCGTGGAATGATGCGAGCGGTCGCTTACTTAGGCAATGGCTGAACGTAACGGACGAGCAGTTTTACGATCCCGATCTCTTTGCACTGATGCCGATAGATTTTTATTATCCAGGCAGGGGAGCGCACGGTGATTTGCCGCCACGTTTGGATTTTGCCAGGAAATGGCATCCACGTTTGTTGGCTCAGATGCCTAATATTCGATTGACAATTTTGGTTGGTTCGTATGCGCAAAAATATTATCTTGATCGCCGCGCCAAGCAGAATTTGACAGCAACTGTGGCGGACTTTAATATGTATTTGCCAGATTGTTTTCCGTTGGTTCATCCATCGCCACTCAATATTGGTTGGCGCAAACGTAATCCCTGGTTTGAATCGGACGTTATTCCAGTTCTACAAATGATAGTTAAGGAGGTGCTGTCATGACAGTTTATAAAATTAAACGAATTTACGAATCGTCAGAATTAGGCGATGGCTACCGTGTGCTAGTTGACCGATTATGGCCGCGCGGTATAAGTAAAGAACGAGCGGCTCTAGACGAGTGGGCTAAAGAGATCGCGCCAACCAATGAGCTGCGCCAATGGTTTAATCATGACCCAGAAAAATTTACAGAGTTTTCAGAACGTTATACAAAAGAGTTAGATGAAAATCCTGCCGCTATCAAGGCGAGAGATGACTGGCCTAATCATCCAATCGTTACGCTATTGTATAGCGCTAAGGATGCGGAGTTTAACCAGGCGGTAGTACTTAAGCAATGGTTAGAATAAATAGCGCTCTTCAAAAATACTCATTTTTGACGTAAAATATAATTAATGATACGACTCCACAACACTCTGACGCGTCGGCTTGATGATTTTACTCCGCTATCGTCTGATAAAGTGACTTTATATACTTGCGGGCCGACTGTCTACGATGATTTACATGTCGGTAACTGGGCAGCCTACGTCTATTGGGATACGCTAGTTCGGACATTGCAAATTGACGGCTATACGGTTGATCGCGTGATGAATATAACCGATGTTGGACATTTGGTTAGTGATGCAGACGAAGGTGAGGATAAGCTTGAAAAGGGCGCTCGTCGCGATGGAAAAACTGCTTGGGAAATCGCTGAATACTACACGCAACATTTTCTTGATGGCATGAAAGCACTCAATCTTATTCCGCCGACGCATATAGCCAAGGCGGCTGATTACATCTCGCAGCAGATTTCTTTGCTGCGGGCTCTTAAACAGCGTGGCTGCACCTATCAAACCAGCGACGGCATCTATTTTGATACCAGTACTTTTCCGCGTTACGCCGACTTTGCGCAGCTTGATTTGAGCGCTCAAAAAGCTGGTGCTCGCGTCGATGCTAATAGTGAGAAACGTCAACCGTGGGATTTCGCGCTCTGGAAATTTACCGAGAAGGGTAAAGTGCGCGATATGGAGTGGGAGACGCCTGCTGATTTGCTAGATACGCCACCAGAAGATAACAAGCTAGTCATGGGCTTTCCTGGCTGGCATTTAGAATGCTCGGCTATCGCCATGAGCTTGCTCGGCAAGACAATTGATATTCATACTGGTGGAATTGATCACATTCCGGTGCATCACACTAACGAAATTGCCCAGAGCGAAGCGGCAACTGGCCAAAGGTTTGCGAACTTTTGGCTGCACTGCAACCACCTGAAGATTAATGGCGGCAAAATCAGTAAATCTCTCGGTAATGGCTATACGCTCGATGATCTAAAGCAGCATGGTTTCTCAGCGATGGATTTGCGAATGTTTATTTTGCAGGGACATTATTCTAACGAAGGTAATTTTTCATTCGAGAATTTGCAGGCAGCACACAACCGTCTGCAGCATTGGCGCGACGTGGCTTGTTTGCGACACCAAGTTCACGATCGCTTGCATAGCGATACCGAGAACAACGACCTGCGGCATGATTTCTCGCCAAGTGCGGCTATTGGCGCTGTCAAAGAAGCGCTAAACGATAACTTAGAAACGCCACGGGCGCTAGCTATTGTCGATAAAGCCTTAACTGAACTCGACAAACAACCACCGCAGAAAATCTATCGAGCTGGATTAATCGAATTTTTAGAGTTTGTTGATGCGGCATTGGGGCTTGAGTTGTTAGACTCAACTCCCGATATTGATGATGAATGTAAGCGGCTATTGGTAGAACGCCGCCGTGCTCGCGATAACAAGAATTGGGTAAATTCCGATGAATTACGCGACGAGCTGCTCAATGAATACGGCGTAGTTGTCAAAGACACCGCACATGATACTTTATGGGCGTACGCTGACGAAAAACCAGAGTAGACTCAAGTGTTTAAAAGATTTTTTGAATGGTGTGAGCTGGCTGGCCTAATCCTTTACTAGGCTTCAGTTTCTGATTTAGCTGCCTCTGGTTTACTTTTTTCGCGGCGAACGCGCTTGAGCAGGCGAGCAAGCTTTGTTGGTTTGGCAGCTGGTTCTTCGCGGCGTTCGACCTTGATATATTCAGTTGCAAGCACTTTGGCGCAGCCAGCTATCGGTATCGAGATAATACCGCCAACCATACCGAACATGTACAGCCCTATAGTTACCGCCATCAAAACCATTAGCGGCGAAAGTTCAATACGTTTGGATTGAATAGTTGGCGAAATTACATTATTCTCGATCTGCTGATAAATGATGAAGTAAATACCAAAAGCTATTGCTGCTGGCATACTATTAATTGCCAGTAATGCAAAGACGATAATGCCGCCAATTCCTGCGCCGAACATTGGGATCAGCGACAAGATAAACATGATAGCAATCGTTGGCAAAGCAATGTTTGCTGGTACTGCTGGAAAAACTTGACTCAAGATAAATACTGTTAAGCCGGCAAAAGCACCATCTAAACCCGAAACGATCAATTGTCCGCTTACATATCCAGAGATTACTGCATTCATCCGCCGGAAGATGATTCGATGGTGCTGCATTCGCTTATCGTTGCTATATAATCCCCAGAAGTATCGTGACCAGCGCGGTCCTTCGACTAGCATTAGGAATGTTAGAACTAGCGCTAGCGAGGCCTCGGTGATTAGCGACATTGTTGTTCCGACGCCACTGAGAAAGTTCTGTCCAAAGTTTGCCAGCCACGACGTTGCATTTCCTTGTATTGAAACAACCATTTGATCAATCTGCGATTCTAGATGATAACGCGATACTATAGCACCAAAGCCCTTCCATTGCGCCGACATTGTTCGTATCGTATCGGGCAGAGTTTGTAAAAAGCTAATTGTTTGCTGAACTATTGGCGGCACTGCCAAAAACAGAATTGCCGCTAGTATTGCTACAATAACGATAAAAGCGATAGCTGTACTGAGGGTCCGGCTGCGGTTGGGTAGCTTATTAGCCAACCAACTGACTGGCCCATTGAGAGCTAGTGCTAAGAATGCTGCCGCTCCAATAATTACTAACGCTGTACGAGCATTCCAAATTAATAAGCCTGCTAGCCCAAAGCCGATTACTACCAGCCAAAAACGTACGAATGTTATAGTGTCTATCTCGATTTTAACCTTCATATTTTCAGTATAGCGCTTTATTGTTAAAAACTAAAATTTGCTATAATGTGCTTATGGCTTTTTACGATAAAACCATTAAAGAAACACTAGTTGAGCTTGAATCAACCACCAAAGGGTTATCCGATATCGAGAGCGATGAGCGGTTACGTCACTACGGCTTAAACATGATCAAGGTTAAGTCTGACCCGCTTTGGCGTAAAATTATTGAGCCGTTCAAGTCGATTTTTATGACAGTACTGATAGTAGCGGCAATTGTTAGCTTGTGGCATAAGTCGTATTTTGATGCTGGGTTGATTATTTTTATCATGGCGGTGAACGCAATTATTTATTATGTACAACGGTTTTCGACTGAGCGGATTTTGCGATCGCTGCAAAAACAGTCTGTTGCTGAAGTCGAGGTGCTGCGAAAAGGGCGGCGCGAGATGATCGCCGCGACACTGTTAGTTCCAGGCGATGTGATAATTCTTGATGAAGGCGATAAAATTCCTGCTGACGCTCGCATGCTAGAGGCGCGCTCTTTTCGTGTTGACGAATCGCAATTAACCGGCGAGTCGCTACCAATCGAAAAAACTTGCGCTGTCCTGCCGAGCGACCGCGAAATTTACGAACAATCCAACATGGTTTTTCAAGGTTCATTTGTCGTTGGCGGTACTGCCATGGCGATAGTAACCGCTACTGCGAACGATACCGAATTTGGCCGTTTGAGCGATTTATCGTCTGGCGACCATAATGTCAATCCTGTACAGCAGAAAATCGATAGTCTTATCACGCGTATAGTGGCTGTTATTCTAGGCATTGCTTTGTTTGCTTTTTGGTTGGCGCTAGCTCGCGGTGTTGAGTGGAGCGAAGCATTGCGCTTTGTGATTGCTCTCAGTGTCAGTGCAGTGCCCGAGAACTTACCAATTGCTATATCAGTCATTTTGGTATTAGCGATGCGACGGATGGCTCGCCGTAAAGCATTGGTGCGAACTATGGGCTCAATCGAGTCAATCGGCGCCATCACTACTATTGCCACCGACAAAACTGGCACACTAACGCGCAACAAATTATCGGTTCAAGAAATTTGGCACCCGCGCCACAACGAAAAACGTATTTTGCAGACACTTGCTGCTAGTATTCTATTAAACAAGAGAAAAACTGCTGATCCGCTTGATAAAGCTTTCGCTTCGTTCATTAACTCGTCCGAAGCAACTCCCAAACTTGGCCAGCCTTTGCGGGAATTTACATTTGAGCATTCAATGGCGATGAGCGGCAATTTGCGGCATAATGGGGCTAAGTATACTCTAGCTGTCAAAGGAGCACCAGAGAAAATCGTTGACCATTGCGATATCACCGAAGGCGAACGCGAGAAAGCTTTAGTTGAATTACATCATCTGACTGGACTTGGTTTCCGGGTAATTGCGCTAGCGCATGCGTCGCTCAATAAACCAATTGATTCGCTTGAAAGTATTCCAGATAATATGCCGCTGGTTTTTGATGGTTTTGTCGGCGTGGCAGATACGCTGCGGCCAGAAGCCAAAGGCGCCATTGCTCGCGCGCAAGCCGCTGGCATCAGCGTGCGTATGGTCACCGGCGACCACTTCGAGACAGCTTATCATATCGGTAAGCAGCTTGGCCTAGTCGAGCATCGCAACCAAGTATTTGATAGCCGGCAGATTATTACATTATCTGACGACGAACTAGCTGAGAGGTTGCGTACTATCCGTGTTTGCGCGCGCGTTTTGCCCGAGCATAAGCACCGCATCCTTGAAGTACTCAAGCGCGATAATATCACTGCCATGACTGGCGACGGTGTCAATGACATTCCGGCGCTGACTAATGCTCATGTTGGTGTCGCTATGGGAGCAGGGACACAAATTGCCAAGGACGCGGGCGATATCATCTTGCTTGATAATAACTTTCGCTCAATTGTTTCGGCTATTCACGAGGGTAGAACTGTCTATGCCAATATTAAGCGCATGGTAACGTATCTGTTAGCGACTAATCTCGGCGAAGTTATCGTATCGCTGAGCGCGTTGATTTCCGGTTTACCGCTGCCGCTGGCGCCTGTGCAGATTTTATGGGTTAATTTAGTCACTGATAGCGCTATGGTAATTCCGATTGGACTGGAGCCGGGCGAGCCTCGGAATATGCTAGAGAAGCCAAAACGCGCTAACGCGCCGCTACTCAGTAAATTTATGACTTCACGAATATTGTTGATTGCCATAATTATGTCATCAATGACGCTGGGATTCTATATTTATTTCAATCAACGCTTTGGTGCTGATTATGCTCGGACAATTGCTTTTTGTTCGCTGGTAACCGCACAGTGGGCTAGCGCTATCGAGGCGCGCAGTGATTACGAATCATTGATCAGTCGTCTACGCAAGCGGAACGCACCTTTCATTGTTGGACTAATCATCGCTGTCACGCTGCAGATTGCCGCCCTGGCTACGCCGCTTGGACGGTTGCTGCATATTACGCCAGTAGACAACACGCATCTTCTCTTAGTGACTGTCTCTGCTCTCATTATACCTATCGTCTTGATTGAACTGCACAAATGGGTAGGGCGAAAGTTCTTTGGTAAGCGACCGAATCTTCAGCGAATTACCAAGCGTCTTAAACAACCGCTCAAGAAAAAATAAAAAGTTCGCTAATTAATTCCGGCGCTTGATATGTCCACGCAATAGTTCTAAATCAGCTAAATCTTTACGACGAGCCATCTTTCGTTTGGCAGCAATCAGCCGGTCGGTCGAGACCACGGGTATCCCATCGATGGTTTGCATATCTCGCTGTAATGCTGTCAAGGAATTACCCATCCAACTTTTTAGCAGATTGTATTGTTCATGTACCAAAATTCGCTTGCCGCTAGTTAGTGTCACCTCGCGCCAATGTTTCTTGCGTGCAAAACGGTCATAAACTTCGCGCGATACTACTAAATCAACATTAGGTGTATCGCGCAAATGCATCATATCAAGCACGGCGCCGCCGACCACGATATACGAATCGCTAGCGATTTTAAGGTCTCTGATCATTTCAATTGCCGAAGCCTGTTTCTGATGCGCCAATGCCAGAGACAATGTTGTGTAAATATTGCGGCTACCAATTATATCGGTAATGCCATAGATATCAAACTGGCTGCGCAATCCCGGTGACACGTGCGCAAAAGCAATCGCGATACCATCTTCGCCAAGCTCGCGGTACAAACGTTTGAGCGCTTCAACCGCTGTATAGTCGATATCGTCAATCGCTCCAGCGTCAATCACCACGTATGTTACTGGATGTTTAGCGCGATGAATAGCTCGCCGTAACCGTTCAGCGAAATAATTAATATTCTCGAAAAAAAGCGATTCGCCGAAAGCATAAACTAATGTATCTTTTGGCAAAGAGCCTATCTTATCTTTTACCCGATCAGCCGCCCATGATGACAGCTCGCCATCGCGCAGCAGCACAGCATCATCAGGGTGGTACTGCCGGCGTAATCGTTCCATCAGCGAGGCTGCTACCGCTACTAAAATACCTAACTGTACGCCGAATAGTACCGTACAAGCTAGAGCAACTAGCGCGATCATAAACTCCTCATGATGGACAGCCCACAAATAGTGCAATTCACGAAAACGAATCAAGCGTAAACCTGCCGTACAAACTATCGCTGCTAGTGCTGCTAGCGGCACGTAGTGTAACAAAGTACCGCCAAAAACGATCAACGCCATCATTGCTAAGCTGGCAACAATACCGCTCAATTGCGAACGCATACCCAGCGAGTCGGCTAACTGGCTGCGCGGCGGTGAGGCGCTAACGGTATAGCCGTGGAATAGAGCTGAAGCAACATTAGCTATTCCAAGGGCTGCCGTATCTTGGTTGGTCTGGATTTTATCGTCGTGTTCGCTACCAATGGAACGCGCTGTCATAGAACTCTGGACTAGTACTACGAGCGCAATTGATAATACGGTTGGCATAATTGTATTTAGCATCTCGAGCGACACCGTGGGCACTATTAAGTTTGGCATATTGCTTGGTAGCGAACCTAAAAACTCTACGCCGTACGCATCGACGTGAAATACTATTGCAAATACTACAGCCATAGCGATACCGATTAGTTCGCTCGGTATTCGCGATGATCGCCAAAACAACACTACACCTAGCACCAAGAGCGCTAGCGTAGCGGTCATCCAGTTGATTGAACTAGCTTGCGCGGTAATTGACGCTAAATGACTCCAGAAACCGCCTGATGCTTTCAAGCCTAGTAGAGCTGGTATCTGTGTAACAATTAGCTGTACTCCTACGCCTGCCATGAAACCAATCATCACTGGCCGCGACACCAGATCTGCCAAAAAGCCAAATTTGAATAATCCCAGCAATAGTAGCAGAACGCCTGATAGTAACGTCATCGCTGCGATCACATTAACATATTCTGGCGTACCTGTTTGCGCCACTAACACTGCACCTGACGCTAGTAGAATGGCCGTCGCTGAATCTGCGCCAACCACCAATCGATGTGAGTATCCCAACAACCCAAATACTAGCGCACCAATAATTGTCGTATATAAACCAGTCTCGGGTGGCAGTCCGACGATTACCGAAAAAGCCAACGCATTGGGAACATTCACGACGGCTATCAACAACGCCGTTATGATATCATGCCGCAAGTAAGATTTCTTGTACCGCAATATGCTCGGCAGAGACACTTTTCGCATATCTATTATACTAATGGTATTTGGGGGTGGCGTCAATAAAACAAAGTAAGCTATGAATTTGCTAAATGTCGATACGATTCATAAAAATAAACCGCTTAGATTGTTCAGATCTGAGCGGTTTATGATATTTTCGTTTGCATAATTTGGCTGGGTCGGCAGGACTCGAACCTGCGAATGCTGGGACCAAAACCCAGTGCCTTACCACTTGGCGACGACCCATCATGTGGGTTACGCTTCATTATATCATACACAATACTACATAACCAGCACTAGATTAATCCAGACACATAATAGCCAAAGAAAAACAGCACACTAACTACCATGCTGGGTACGCACAACAGCTTATACTTGCCGCTATTCCGTATAAACAATGATACACCCATAGTGAGGAATAATAGTCCAAAGGCGAGCAAAATACACTGTGCTACCAAGAAGCTGATAGCATCTGCTACAGCTGGTCCTATAACATAATAGTATAAAACCAGCACCACAATTGGCAATGATATTGATAACAAAACATATAGGCTGCTTCTATTCTTCACAACTCACCCCCTTTGGTAGTTTATTTAATTTTATCAATCCTCGTGGCTTATAATCTTTTGACCCGGGTTTTAGTGCTGGTAATAAATAACCTTCCGGTTTTAAAGCATAACGCTTTTCGTTTACGTCTTTTGCCAAAACTATAGGAATACCCTTTGAAATGTTATTCTCTTTATCATCTTCTTCATCTTTGTTAAACTCTGATTTACCATTGCGAGCGACATAGAGAATTGGATCGGTGATTTCAGGGTCGCAAGCGTCGTCAATACTATCAAGATCTTTATCTTTATTAGCGGCTTGTATAAATGCACCGCAGGGTTGGAGTTTGTCTGGCGTATCATTTTCGTCGATATCCTGGGATTTTGAGACCATAGCCATATATATTCTCCTCTTTTTCTCACCGCTAAAAACGTATATCACTATATAAGTCCCAACCAATCCAATAAGTTAAGATTGCGACAAAAAAAAGAACAATAAACACCCAGATAAGTCGCTGCCACCATTTTTTAAGTAGGAAGACATTTATAAGCGAGCACAAAATTACTACTCCTGCTATAATCTTATAGAGCATAGAGGTTTGGTCGCTTATTAGATTTGCTACCATCCAGCTATATAACCAGAATACGACTAAAAGTCCGGTAAAAGTTTGAATATACAGACCAGCCACCCGTCTTTTTTTACTGATAGATTTTTTCTTTATTAACTTAACAGATATATTATCATTAACTATTTCTTTACTCCTCACAACTTACCCCCTTTGGTAGTTTGTTTAACTTTATTAATCCTCGTGGTTTATAATCTTTTGATCCTGGTTTTATGACTGGTGATAAGTAATCTTCTGGTTCTAGGGCATAGCATCTTTCGTTTACGTCTTTTGCGAGAATAATCGGTGTTCCTTTTTTAATATTACCGTCATCTTCTTTCATAACGACCAATTTATTGAATGCAAGTCCGCGCGTCTCGTAAGCTATAGTAGCTAGCATGCTAAAATTGAAACTTATTCATACTCCAACCGATCCAATACACTAGAGCGGCAGTAAGTACTGCGAAAACTAATAGCCATATAATTCGCTGCCACCATCGACGGGCCGCAAATACGGAAATAAAACATAAAGCAACAACAACACCAAGCATAAAGCCGTAAAAATCTACGTTTTCTTTCGTAATACATCTACCCAGTAGATAGCAATATATCCACCACGCAGTAACCGCAGAAGCTATATACTGCACAACTTTTCTAACGGTGCTTATCTTATCCTTGTTTTTATCCCTCACAACTCACCCCCTTCGGCGGCTTATTTAACTTTATTAGTTTACGTGATTTATAATTCTTATCATACGGGCTTAGAGCAGGTGATAAATAATCTTCTGGTTTTAAGGCATAGCATTTATCATTCATGTCTTTGGATAAAATTATAGGTGTATCTTTTGGAATGTTATTCTCTTTATCATATTCTTTCATGATGATAAGTTTACTAAAGAAGAGATTTTTAGTATCTTCTGTTAGGCTGCTAGCAATGAGTGCTTCGGTATTATCTTTGTTGCTTGATTTGTCAACATAGTCATTGTTTACACCTGTTAATCTCGCTGCTCTAGTATTGCGAAAGACATAGATTTTACCTTCATCTTCGTTAAGCTCTGATTTACCATTGCGAGCGACATAGAGAATTGGGTCGGTAATTTTGGGGTCGCAGGCGTCGTCGATACCGTCAAGATCCTCATCTTTCCCCGAAGTCTTCAAAAAGGCTCCGCAGGGTTGATTAGCGTCTTTTATTCCATTATCATCAAGATCTTCCTTATCTTTGCTCGTTACTAGCAGTGTCTGAGTAATCTTGATATCCTCGCCGCTTGCGGATTTTCCATAGATAAATAGAGTGTGATAGCCGGCAGGAATGTTATCTGGGATAGTTATCGTTTCCTTCATAGATCCATCATTCAACACGGTATAGCTACCTAGGTCCACTGGTTTAGATCGAATCTCGATACGAGCCGAACTACCAGGTTGCAGCGAGTTCTTTGCCAGCGCAACCTTCTGCTCACTGCCTTTCGAAGGTTTGGAGTTTGCTAGCATTGTAGTATTCACGGACGAAGGTGCATCTTTGTCAAAATAGATCGATGAAGGTGCGTTCACTGATTCATCGCCAGCACTGGGGTATTTGCTATAAGTCAACAGACTTTCGTGATTCAGCTGTTTCGCTATCTCAACAAATATCATAGTGTGGCCAAACTTGTTTGGATGGTAACTTTCTTGCTCACCCAAGCCTACTATGCCTGTCATGTAAATCTGATGCTTCTCGCACATCTTGCCGCCGTTCAGTGCTTGTGAAATATCTACATATTTTACACCAGCTTTGCGCGCAGCAGCTTCGATTACTTCGTTCATATACTGAGTGGCGCGGACGACCATTCGTCGCTCATCTAAATCTATGGCTCCGGCATTCAGTCCACATGCGGCTGGCTCTGTATCTGTGATAAATTGTGGATATCCTATTGCATATATTTTTGATTTAGGGCTTGCAGCTTTTAGCTCTTTATATAGCTCGACAAGTCGGTCAAATTGACCCTTAATTTGCGACCCTAGAGTGTCCATGTCCTTTTTAGCCCAGTCACATGTATCCCAGCGCTCGCGTGGATCCACACATGAACGAATTTTCCCACCAAAATCCACATCATTTCCGCCCGCCGTCAGCGTAATCACCTTTGGTTGGTATTTCTTTACGAACTCGATTTGCTTGACGCGCCCCGGGATCATCTCGTTGAGCGCCATCTTCTGCAGTGTGTTTTTGTCAGCGTAGTCTCTTAGTCGGTCATTTTGCCCGTCGTATCCGCCAGAATTGCTGCCATTCAAGTCATAGATGGTCGCGCCACCGCACGCTACTGTGTCCCATTGCTTAGTGCCTGTTTGCTTCAACTCCATATATTGCGCTAATTTATACGGATACGAACGTGTGCTGATATGGCACTTTTCTCCTGGTATGCCTTGCTTTTTATCTTCGTTAACGTCGGTTAGCTGACGATAGTATTTTTGCCCGGTTGCGTTATTTTTTTCAGTATCGCCCTCGCCGCTAGAGTATGAATCGCCTAGTGCTAAGTAGTCGAGTTTTGTCGGATTGCCTGGAACTTTCATGCCGCGATAACCATCGGGGTATTCGACGTCGAAGGTGGATTTGAAAAGTTTTACCCAATTATTGTATGACTCCGAAAATAAAGGGCTAATATACCCCTCGTTAGAGTTATTTCCCCAGAGGAATTCTATATCACAATTACCAATCATCTGCGTAATACTAGGGCTAGCTACGACTGCGGCGTATAGTTTACTTTTCGCTCCACGTCTTGGTTTTAAATATAGATTTCTTGTAGGATATTCGCCAAAGAAAACAAATTTATAATCAGACTTATTCTCCGTCCAATAAACAGTGATGAAGCCCGTATAAGAAGTGTCGTTGTGTCTATTTATTTGGTTATAGCCTATGGCGTACGCTCCTCTTGCTATAGCTGTATATAAGCTTTTCATGTAGGCGCTATGGTATTCTCTTTGGTTAAATTGCTGACGTCTCACTAGATTAAGCCATGAATTTGAATAATCGGCCCAAGGTGAACCGCACGTTTTTCCTCTAAAGTTGTCAATATAGTTTATTAATTTGTTAGTAGTGATTTTCTCTATCAAGTCATCGTACTGTGATGATGTTGGTTTCCAGGTCAGCGCAGGATCTTTACTTGGAATCTGTCTGCCCGTATATCCGTCGGGGTATGTTGTGTCGAACGTAGATACATAGATCTTCTTAGCGGAATCTGTATGAATCCATACGCTTTGTTTGTCAAAATCAGGGTACCCCCAGATGAATTCAGGTGTACAAAGTGTGCTTTTTTGAATCAATGGACTGGATACTAATGCGTAATGGAGGCGTTTGTAATGACCGGGCTTACTTTGAATGGCTATACTGCCATCAGTGCGCCACATGTCTGAGAACATAGTCTCGAAGGATGCTTTATCGTGCTCTGTCCAGTATATGTGTATGCGATACGATTTGCCTGTATCATTGTCAACGCGTTCATACACTACAGCGTATGCTCCATCAGCCGAAGAAATAGCTGTCTCTAAACTTTTGACTGCTGCTGGATGATTTTCACGGTCGTTAGATTGTTGTCGTCGAAACGCCCATAGCCATTTATTCGCGTAGTCGTCGGTAGTAGAGCCGCATGTTTTACCATACATAGACGTATAGTTAATCATGGTTGGTGTAGTAAGTTTATCAGTCAAAGCGTCGTACTTTGATGCTGCGTGAGCAGTATTCGGTAGTAAAAATGTAAAAACTATTATAGTTCCTGTGATAATACTTACGAGTCTCGTTTTCATAAAGGATGCTAATTTTAAAGCTTACACTTTAAGTATATCATAGCTTGTACAGTCGTACCCATTCCTCGGGGGTCAATTCTGACGGTTTGCGTTCAGGGCTGATGCTGGCTTTGACACGCGGTACGGCAGCAAAGACTTTTTGCGAAGCGTAGCATTTCGCGACGAAACTTTGGTACTCGTCGCGTTCTAATGTAGGCAAGAGCGGCTCGGGTCGCGGTTTCAGCTCTAGCAGCACGGTATCGACTGCTGGCGGCGGTGTGAAATCTGTGCGGCGTAGCGGTCGGCGGATTCGTGTCTGCCACCATGGAGCTAGTTGTGTGCCTAATTGAGAGGTAAAGTGCCAGTCGCTCGGTACTATTTTTTGCGCGAATTGTTTTTGGACGATCAGGTAAATTGATCGCGGTGCGTGCATTTCGTTGTTGTTAGTCAATTTGCGTACTATGTCGGCGCTCAAGCGAAAGGGAATATTAGCAAAAACTTTGTATGATTCATCTGGTAATTTCGCTTGCAGAAAATCTTGCGCTATCACTTTGACGTTTTTGTGCCGGCGCATATTTTGCTGTAGTTTGTTGAGAGTACCTGGTTCGTTTTCGTATGCTAAAACTTGCCGGCATCGGCGTGCTAACACTGCCGTAATGGCGCCGCTGCCAGCGCCGATATCTATTACCAAATCGCTGCGGCGTATGTTACTGTGACCTATCAGCTCGGCTATCAAGCGTGGATTACGCAAAAAATGCTGCGAATGGGTGGCGACTTGGCGTCTCATAGTGTGATTTTACCACGAAAAAGCGGCTAATCAGTTGGCAATATTTACCATAACCTTTATAATATAAAGTTATGAATGTACACGAAAAACACTCGATAAAGCAATATTTGCGTGCGGCAGACTATCTGACGGTGGGGCAAATATTTTTGGCAGAAAATCATCTGCTGAAAAAGGAATTAACTTTTAACGATATCAAATCGCGGATTCTCGGACACTGGGGAAGCGGGCCAGGTATTAACTTTGCTTACGCGCATCTCAGTTATTCGGCCAAGAAGCATAACAAGGACATGATGTTTGTACTGGGGCCAGGTCATGGCTTCCCGGCATTGCAAGCTAATCTGTTTTTGGAAGGTACGCTTGCTAATTTTGATCCATCAATGGAGACTAACCTGGATGGTATTCGCAAACTATGCCGCGAATTTAGCTGGCCGTACGGTTTTCCGAGTCATTCTAATCCCGAGACGCCGGGCGTGATTCTCGAGGGCGGTGAACTTGGTTACGCGCTCAGCACTAGTTATGGTGCAGCGATGGATAATCCTGATTTGACAGTAGCCTGTTTGGTTGGTGATGGTGAAGCCGAAACTGGGCCGACGGCTGGTGCTTGGCATCTCAATAAGTTGCTTAACCCGCGCAAAGATGGTGTAGTATTGCCAATTCTTCACCTCAACGGTTATAAGATTTCGGCGCCGACTGTTTTCGGCCGAATGAGTAATTATGAACTAATGACGCTCTTTAGCGGCTACGGTTATGAGCCGCGCATTGTTGACGCTACAAAAGACGGCGTCGATCCGCACGACGAAATGGCAAACGCGCTTGAGTGGGCGCACAATTTGGTTGCCGAGATTCGTGCTAGTACGAACACAGAAGCGCCGCGCATGCCGATGATTATCATGCGCACGCTAAAGGGCTGGACTGGGCCGAAATTTGTCGAAGGCAACAAAATTGAAGGTAATTGCCTGGCGCACCAGACAGTGCTCAGTGAAGCAAAATCTGATCCCGAGCAGCTCAAAATCTTGAACCAGTGGCTCAAGAGTTATAAGTTTGACGAGCTATTCAACGAAGCGACAGGTTTTGGTGATTTTGTCAAGGATATCTTGCCTGAACAGCTAGAGAAGCGCTTGGGTATGTCGCCGCATGCTCGTGGCGGCGCAACTGTTTATCGGCCGCTGGTGCTGCCAGATGTCGAGCAGTTCGCTGAAGACGCCGAAATCCCTGGCACTATTGGCTCTAGCAGTATGCGCCGGGCTGGCGCTTACTTGACCGAGGTCTTTCGTCTCAACGCCGAGAGTAAGAACTTCCGTTTCATGAGTCCAGACGAAACTTATTCCAACAAGCTTGACGAGATATTCCAGGCTACTAGCCGCAGTTGGCAATGGCCGATCATGGAGTGGGATAAGGATTTGTCGCGTGATGGCCGAGTCATGGAAATGTTGTCCGAGCACAACATGCAGGGCTTGATGCAAGGCTACGTACTAACAGGCCGTCACGCTATGTTCGCTAGTTATGAAGCATTTTTGCAAGTCGTCGGCAGCATGGTTGACCAGTATGCTAAGTTTCTCACCCAAAGCCGTAACGTCGAATGGCGCGGTACTATACCTAGTATCAACTATATACTGACCTCGAGCGGTTGGCGCCAAGATCATAATGGTTTCAGTCACCAGAATCCCGGCTTTATCGACGATATTCTACGCCGCCAGAGTAACTTCAGTGATGTTTACTTCCCATCGGACGGTAATGTCACGCTAGTTTGCTTAGAGCATATGTTATCGAGCGTTCGCCAGATTAACGCGCTGGTGGCTGGTAAGACTCTCGAGCCGCGCTGGCTGTCGCCAGAACTCGCTCGCCAACAGGTCGATGCTGGTCTGATGGTTTGGGATTTTGCTAGCGATGAACATCCTGATCTAGTTATGGCCGCTTGCGGCGATTATCCGACCAAAGAAACTATGGCAGCTATTGATATTGTCAAAACGCATTGTCCGAACGCTAAAATTCGCTGTGTTAACGTTTCGAGTCTGACTACTGTTGGCTTTGGTACGTTGCGTCGCGTTGCCGACCAAAAGTTCTTTGACAAGGTGTTTACAGATGATAAGCCAGTTATCTTCAATTTCCATGGCTATCCGCAGACAGTTAAATCGATTCTCTTTAACTATGCTGTTGATTCGACGCGCTTCGATATTCGCGGTTACAAAGAGATCGGTTCGACGACCACGCCGTTTGACATGCATGTTCGCAACGAAACTAGCCGCTATGATTTGGCAATTGCTGCGTTCCGCCAGCTGGGCCGCAATGGCGTCGTTCCGTTCGAGGAGGCCGAGCACTTGGCTTCGATCTACCAGGGCAAGATTGACGAGAATACTGCTTATATTAAAGCTAACGGTGTCGATTTGCCAGAAATTGATGCTTGGGTGTGGCCAGCAGCACGCGGACTAGACGAGGCAAAAGAGGAAGCCTGGCACGGGCAAACAAATTAACGTAAAGAAAAGGGTGGGGGAATGTCATTACTACTAATCGCAAATCCAGGTAGCGCTAGTCGCAAATACGCGCTGGTCGACGACAAGCTCAAAGAGGTTGCTGCGTTGCATATCGAGCAGAGCGGCAGCGAATTAATCGCGACGCTGCGTACTGGCGGCGATACGCGGCAAGTACCGCTTGGTTTTGTTGACATTTCCCAGTCGGCCGCACATCTGTATGGCATTTTTAACCGCGAACATTTACTAGAAAGCCCTAGCGACGTTCGCGCGATCGGCTTGCGGATCGTTGCGCCGAGCAACTATTTTCTCAAAGACAGGCTTGTTGACGATGACGTTGTCCAGCATATACGCGATATTCTGCCACTTGACCCGATTCACGTCTCCGGTACGCTGCAAGAGCTAGAAGCTCTGCGCTCGTCGCTGCCGACTGTACCAGTGGCGCTAATTTCGGATAGTGCTTTTCACGCTCGCAAGCCGAGCTACGCCTGGAATTATGGTATCAA
>CAJPLU010000011.1 GCA_905371595.1 Candidatus Saccharimonadota bacterium | reverse complement strand
ATTCTTCGCGGTTGAAGTCAAAACGCGTCTGGCCGTGCTTTTCTAGCTCGCGCTCGTAAACTACCCAAGTTTCAAAGCCGGCATGGTCAGCCCCCGGTATATACACAGCATCATAGCCTTGCATACGGTGATAACGTACTAAAATATCTTGAATCGCCGACCCCAAAGCGTGCCCGACATGCAAATTGCCGTTAGCATTTGGCGGCGGCATCACAATCGCGTACGGCTGGCCCTGTCCTTTCGGTTTAAATACGCCAGACTCCTCCCACAAGGCGTAAATCGACGGTTCATATTCGTTCGGAGTATAAGTTTTAGCTAAGCTCATTTCATTCTCAATTCATTTCACGTGAAAATTAGCAAAATAACCAAGCATAGCAATTCCACAGTTTGCCATTCCTCACCTCTTGCTGTTTTTTATTCCACGTGTTTGTGTTCTATCCTATTATAGCACAAACGATGTATACTAAACATATGATTGATACAATACTATGCGACGAAAAAGCTGCCTGGGACAAGACTGTTGCTAAGTTTGGCGGGCACCCGCTGCAGCTCTGGGGGTGGGGCGAGGTAAAAGCGGCTCACAATTGGCATGTTCAGCGAATTACTATAGTTGACGGCAACGAAACAATTGGCGCTGCGCAAATATTACTAAGAAACCTGCCTAAACCGCTTAATCAATTATGCTACATTCCGCGAGGGCCAGTTTACAAACAAGGTAGGGAAGACGATGTTTTGGCGGCAATTGTTAATTACGTTAAGCATCATCTGCCATGCGCTGTGCTAACTATCGAGCCAGATACTGAACATCCGCTCCGTGCCAAAGGTTGGTGCCAATCGCCAAACAATATTTTGCTATCGCGTACTTTGATTTTGGATTTGACTCATACAACCGACGAACTATTGGCCGCGATGACCAAAAAAACCCGCCAGTATATTCGTAAATCCGGCCGGGCTGGACTTGATATCAAACCGGTAAAAACGCACCAAGACATCGCTGCTTGCCTCGAAATTTACCGCCAAACTGCTAAACGCGCTAAATTCGCTCTGCACGACGACCAGTACTATTACGATATTCATGACAAACTAGGGGAGAGCTCGCAGATTTTTGCTGCTTACGAAGACAATCGTCCGATATCATTTCTTTGGCTGGCGACTAGCCGCGAAACTTCATTCGAGCTATACGGCGGTATGAACGATCGCGGCCAAGCCTTGCGCGCTAACTACGCGCTAAAATGGCACGCTATCGTCGAATGTAAGCGGCAGGGAATTAAGCGTTACGACATGAACGGCCTGCTCAACGACGGTGTTAGCAACTTCAAGCGCGGTTTTGCTAGCCATGAGAATAAATTAGCCGGTACTTATGATTATCCAATGAGTCAATTATACCCAGTTTGGCGGTATGGGTTACCGCTAGCTAAAAGAGCCATCCGCAGCACCAAAAAATTACTTGGTAAATAACCGATCAATATCAACAGCTCCGCGGCGAAATATAACGATATTTGCATGCTCATCAAGGCCGATAATAGTTGACGGCTGATTATTAGTTATAGTGCCGCCATCGACATAAAAATCGACCTTGTCGCCAAAATAGACTTTAGCTTCAACGATTGTCGATGAAATTGGCCGGTCTGGCAGATTAGCGCTAGTAGTCATCAGCGGGCCAGTCCGCGCCAAAAGCCGCGACAACGAAGGGTCATCGGGAATACGCACGGCTAAGTTACCTCGCGTTTGCTTGAGATAAGTAGCAACATTATCGGCATTAACAACCACGCTGATTTGACCAGGCCAAAACTTAGCTGCTAATGATAGCTGATTAGAGTCTAGTCCTAATTTCGCCAAATCATTAATTGAACTAGCGATTAGCGTTCCTGGTTGGCTAGCGCGCTTCTTGGTGTCGTACATTTTTTGGATCGCTGCTGGATCAGCGGCCCGTGCTACAAGTCCATAAACTGTGTCGGTAGGCAGCACGCCAATACCGCCGCCATTCAAAATATTGATCAACTCATCATTATCAACAGAGGTAAATAGTTGTGGCATTTACAACGCTCCGGTCTTATTCCAGGCAGTTTTGACCATTGACAGGCTAGGAACCACCTCGAGAGTGTACGGATCGGCTGGAGTACTCAGTCGAGCTTGCTGATAGCCTAGCGCCGCAATCATTGCCGCATTATCAGTACACAGCTGAATCGGCGCGTACTCAATGTTAATCGGCAATTTCTGGCGCAGTTGGCGGCGCAGTTCTTGATTAGCAGCCACGCCGCCAGCAATCACTACCGATTGCGGCTGAAAGTCCTGAAAAGCACGCAAGGTACGCTCAACTAGCGTCTCGACTGCTACTTTCTGGAAGCTAGCTGCAAAATCGTGCTGCTGCGAGCTCGTGACAAGCCCTGGGAGCTCGTGCGATGGAAAAGTGAAGTCTTTACCCACTTCGCGCTGCACAGCCCTTAGAACGGCTGTCTTGAGGCCTGAGAACGAAAAATTGTACGGATTATCGAGCTTAGCTTTGGGTAAATGGTATTTATCAGGATTACCCGACTCGGCCGCGCGCGCAATCGACGGGCCGCCAGGGTAGGGCAAGCCGAGAATTTTGGCCACCTTGTCAAAAGCTTCGCCGACAGCGTCGTCTTGAGTTTGTCCCAGCAGCTGATAGTCGCCGTGGCCGCGAAAAAGTACCAGCTGCGTATGCCCGCCCGAGACAATCAAGGCCAAAAGGGGAAAGGGCGGCTGAGATTTCGGTAAGGCAAGCTGAATAGGCCCGGGCGCTTGCTCGGTAATAAAATTGGCGTAGACATGTCCCTCGACATGATGCACCGGGTAGAGCGGTTTGCGATGTAAAATCGCTAACGTTCGCGCTGCTAGCGAGCCAATTAGCAGCGAACCAATTAAACCTGGCGCGTAGGTCACGGCGATAGCATCAATGTCGTCCCAAGTGCAGTCCGCTTGAGCGAGAGCTTCGTCGACGACTGGGCCGATAGCCTCGATGTGACTGCGCGCCGCAATTTCGGGCACCACGCCGCCAAAATGCGCGTGGATGTCAATCTGCGACTGTACCACATTTGACAACATCCGAAAACCGTCCTCAACTATAGCTGCCGCGGTTTCATCGCAGCTTGATTCAATTCCCAAAACCTTCATCTACTTAATTGTACCACCGCCAAGAGGTCGATGCTATAATATCGGTATGAATTCACTCAAGAAAACTTTGAAAAAGGCCATTCCCGCTAGTTTATACCAATCAATTGAGCCAACTTATCATCTATTGACAGCTACTGCCGCTGCTACCAAAGCTGGTTATCCAGCGCACAATATGCGCGTCATCGGCGTGACTGGCACCAACGGCAAAACCTCGACCTGCTTCATGATTCACAAAATGCTCACCGAATCTGGCATCAAAGCAGGCCTGATGACCACTGTCGCTTATGGTGTTGGTAATAATATTACGCCGCAAGTTGCTCATATGACAACAGTTTCAGCGCCGCTGCTACAAAAACGATTAGCGGAATTCAAGAAACAAAATGTCGAATGGGTGGTTTTGGAAGTGACTAGCCACGCGCTAGCCCAGCACCGCACCTTTGGCGTGCCAATCGAGATTGCCGTCATGACTAACGTTACGCACGAACACCTCGACTATCACAGAACTTTTGAGCGCTATTTGGCTGCCAAAACCAAACTATTTAAACTAGCCAGCCGCGTTGGTGTCATTAACGCCGACGATCCGTCTGCTGAAACTTTCCGCCAGGCCGTCAAACAATCGGTCAGCTACGGTCTCAAATCTGGTGATTGGCGGGCGCAAGATATCAATTTGAGCGCCCACGGTAGTGATTACACAGCGTTAATTGATGGCGATTCTTACCATATTCATGTCAATATCCCAGGCGAGTTCAATGTTTATAATAGCCTAGCGGCGACAGCCGTTGGCCGCGAGGTTGGCTTGACCAAAACCCAAATTGAGCGCGGAATTGCCGCTTTAGCGGGCGTAGAAGGCCGCATGACAGTGGTCGACGCTGAACAGCCGTTCTCGGCGATTGTCGATTTTGCGCACACGCCAGACTCGTTTGAACGGTTGCTAAATGATGTTAGAAACACAACGAAGGGCAAGCTAGTGGTATTGTTCGGCTCGGCTGGCCGCCGCGACGAAGCTAAACGCGCCATCCAGGGCGAAATCGCTGGCAAATACGCCGATGAGGTTGTCTTAACTGAGGAAGACGATCGCGATATCGATGGCAATACCATACTATCGCAAATCGCCTCGGGCGCTGAAAAAGCTGGCAAAAAACGCGAGGAAAATCTCTTCTTAGTACCAGACCGCACTGCGGCCATTAATTTCGCTGTTTCGCGAGTATCTGGCTCAAAAGATACTGTTATATTCCTAGGTAAAGGACACGAAAAAACTATTGAACGCGCCGACGGAGCTCACCCTTGGAACGAAATCGAAACAGTACGGCAAGCAATTTTGAATATTAAAGCTAAGTAGCGACGATTAGAGCTGAGAATGCTTCTAAGCGGCCTAATAGTATGATTCATGATGCCGGGCGAAGTATAATCGGCGCACTAATCGTTCGATATATTTGCTCCAAAGCCGCGACTTAATAGGCGAAACTGGAATCTCGAAAGCGCCAATATAGTCGGTGATATGCTTATTGAAGCTATTTTTGAAGCGCCCCAGGCCATAGCGCGGATGATTCGGGTTACCCATTTCATCGGAAGCTGGCGTACCGCAGAGGTCGTGTTCAAGCGAGCCGTGCTCTTTAGCCCATTTGATTACTTCCCATTGCAGGCGGTGGCTAGCACCGTAGGCTGTACGCTTGCGAACCGAAGCGCCGTCTTTGTAAGTACTTTTAGTACCCAGAATCACCGCAAAAGCCCCAGCCACCAGCTGGTCTTGGTAATAGGCAAAAAATAGCTGGCCTTGGTTGGCATCAGCGTATTGCTGGTAGAATTCACGGTAGTATTGCGGCGAACGAATTGTAAAGCCAGCGCCATCGGCCGTTTCTTTGAACAAATCATACATCGCCTTGCAAGTTTCATCATTGACCGGCACCCGCTTGATGACAACACCGTCGCGATCAGCGCGGCGGATAGCGTGGCGGCCCTTTTGCGGCAGATTCTTGAGAATCGTATCAATATCGCTATGTAAATCAACCACCACAGTCGAAGCATTGTACTGAATCGGTTGAGTAGGCAACAGTTCAATCATTGAAACGTCAGTACCACGCAATAATTCTGGCTCGATTTTGATAGTAAAAACACCTTGCTGGCGAGCAAAATCGCGCAGCACCGGCACTACCGAGGCTAACTCGCTAGCGCTAGCCACGCCTGGGCCTTTCGGGATATACCACACCTTGCCGAATAGGAGAATATGCTTTTCGATAGCACCAATCGCTAACTCGCCGCAGATGATAAAACGCGGCCGCCAGTTAGCTAGCCGCTTCAAATTTAAAAAGACCGACCCTTGCAGCATATTGCCGCGATCGCTATTATGAACCACCAGATCGTCCCAGCGGTTGATTTCATCATCAGTTGCAAAACGAATAGTCATAACTATAGTATAACACCTCCGAGGAGGGCTTACGGAGGTGTTGTTACGTGATTAACAGAGAAAATCTATTACGGCTGCGGGTTTGATAAGAAATCAATCTCTTTAATGACATCAAGCAAAGCCTGAGCGCGGCGAGATTCATCAGCAATATTTTTGGCGGCCTCATGCGCTGGCGCAATCAAGGTTTTGTCGTCCGTCGAGCGAATCAATAGCAGATAAGTGTCAAATTTTTCTTCGGCAGAGATGTTGAGCTTATCTACCAGCGGTCGAAGCTCTTTGATGGCTTCGTTCTTGACATTATCAAGATCGTTGTCAGCAACTGGCGTAACTGCAGCTGATGTTTTAGCCGGTTTTGGCTGTACAACTGGTTCTGGCTCCGGCGCTGGCTCTGGCGGCAAGTCAGGCAGCGGCGGCAATTGTGCTGCTGGTTGTGCGCTCGTTGCGCTCGCGCCGTTACTTACGCCAGCCAAAACCTTAGCGAGATCCTGATCGTCGCTAATTGGCTGCGTTGTTTGCGGTTTTATATCCATGTGCCCACCCTCTTCATTACTTTTATGCTTTATTTAGTATATACTGTATCATAGTTATAGGAAATATCGCAAGAGAAAGGTGATTTTGCATGCTAGATGACTCTAATATTTTGAAGCAAAGAGACAACGGAGGTGCTCTCGAAGTCGCAGCTAAACTCTATCAACAGGCAAATTTTGACTGCCAATTGCGCGACGCCGAGCATGACGGCCGCGAACTGCGCAACATCATCGTCGCTGGCATGGGCGGCTCGGCGCTAGCGGCCGACCTCGCTAAGTCGCTGCTCAACGACACGCTATCAATTCCGTTAGACGTCGTCAAGGACTACGATTTGCCGCATTACGCCGATCACAATACCTTAGTTATCGCTAGTAGCCACTCTGGTAACACCGAGGAAACTCTATCATGCCTCAAGCAGGCGATTGAACACGGCTGCCAAATTGCTATCATTGCTACTGGCGGAGAACTTAACGAGATTGCTCAACGAGAACATATCCTATCAGCACTCATTCCCAAAGATTGCCAGCCGCGCATGGCCGTTATTTATTCGCTGCGAGCGCTATTTGAAGTGCTTAATGCCTTCAAGTTGATTGACCGCACCTACATTGACGAACTAGCAGCTATTAGCACTTGGCTAGAGAAGGAAAGCGCGCTCTGGACCAAAGATGTGCCGACCAAGCAAAACTACGCCAAGCAGCTGGCCTTAATCGCTGTCGGCAAAACGCCGGTTTTCTACGGCGGTAGTTTGATGGCGCCGCTAGCTTATAAGTGGAAAATTAGTTGGAACGAAAATGCTAAAAACGTTGCTTTCTGCAACTATTTGCCAGAATTCAGCCACAACGAATTTATTGGCTGGACTAGCCACCCGGTCGAGAAGCCTTTCGCGGTATTTGATTTGCTAAGCGATCTCGAACACCCGCGCATCCTCAAGCGCTTCTCGCTCAGCGATCAGATGCTATCCGGCAAACGCCCGAAATCAAATGTGGTACCACTCGCAGGCAAAACACCGCTACAGCAGATGCTGTGGGGTTGTATTTTAGCAGATTTTGCCAGTATTTACGTGGCAATTCTCAATAATGTCGACCCGACCCAGGTTAATTTGATTGAAAAGTTCAAAAAAGCCCTCGCGCGTTAAGATAAGTAAAAACAAAATAGACAGTCTGGTGCTGTCTATTTTGTTTATTGTCTATCGGTAGAAATTCGGGCTCTAGTGGTATTGCCGCAGCGATTCAATAGTATTCTTGCGCGCCGCTTTCAGGGCAGGGTAAGTACCGAAAATTACGCCAGAACCAACCGCCATCAACAACGCCGCAATCGCCGTTGACCAGGTCATTGTCGGCCCAAAGCTCATTTGCGAACTAATAATCACAGCTAACAAACAACCAACCAGATAACCGCAAGTGCCGCCTAGCAGGCTAATCATCAGCGACTCGACCAAAAATTGCCCGATAATCGTCCGCTGGCTAGCGCCAACTGCTTTGCGGATACCAATTTCGCGGGTGCGCTCAGCCACGCCAACCAGCATGATATTCATGATACCGACGCCGCCCACTACCAGCGAAATCGCTGCAATAGCCGCCATCACCGCTGTTAAGGCACTAAACAATTCGCCAGTCGGCCGGCCAATATCAGCGCCACTTAGAATAGTAAAGTTGGCTTCGCCTAGGTGTTGTTTGAGGATTTTCTCTTTCAATTTATCTTTAACAGCCGAGACATTATCCTTGTCCTTTGCCAAAACGTTAATTTGTTGAATCTGCGTACTGCCTTTGTGCAGCAATTTGCCTTGATTATAAGAAACAAAAATCGCATTACCATAATCGACAGTGTTATAGTTAACTGGGTTAGCGCCAGCCTTGACAACACCTATAACTGTGAATTGTTGGCCGTACATAGTAAACATCTGACCGACCGACCGATCAGTATTAAATAGTTTAGTTGATAGTTCGCTGCCGATCACCACTGCCGAATCGTCAGTTTCTTCGCCGAGGAACTGGCCGGCGTTCATTTTGATATCTGCCGTCTTGATAAACGCAGGAGTAGTAGAAAGTACAACATTATTAGCTGCCTCAGCTCGAGAGGTTTTAGCAGTAGCATTCAAAATCATTAGCGGCACCACCGCGTCAATACCGTCAATTGACTTAGCGGCCTCGATATCAGCCTCGGTCAACGAACTGGTGCCGAATAACTGCTGCCCGGCTGGGTTGAGATAGGCATTCAAATCGCGCGTCTGCGCGCCCGGACGGACGATCATTAGCTTGCCGTCATAGGTATTAACTTGGTTAGAGATCATTCCGCGAGCACCGTCGCTAATCGCCAAAATACACGTCACGCTAGCCACACCGATAGCAATACCCAGCGCGGTCAGCACCGTACGCGCGCGGCTGCGCCGCAATGTTTGATAAGCATCAGTGATATGTTCAACTGTCATTAACCTCATTTTTCGTCGTCCTCGCTCTTTTTGGCTGTCTTTTTAGGCTTATCTTTAGTAGCTTCTTTGGCTTTTTTAGTGTCCTTATCCTTAGTATCCTTGGCGTCCGCATCATTCTTGTCTTTAGAAGCGTCTGATTTATGCAATGGGATTGCCACCTCCTTTGATTCGGTATGCGACTCAACCGTTACGCGGCGGTCGCTGGCAACCTTGCCGTCAAGCATGTTAATCACGCGGCTAGCATAGCTAGTCAGATTCGGGTTGTGAGTCACCATGACGATAGTGTTGCCTTTTTTATGCAAGTTAGCCAGTTCCTCCATAATAACGTGGCTAGAGCGGCTATCGAGGTTGCCGGTCGGCTCGTCGGCTAAAATGATGCTCGGCTTATTCACTAAAGCCCGCGCAATTGCCACGCGCTGCATCTGGCCGCCCGATAGCTGCCACGGCATGTAATATTCGCGCTCCTGCAAATGGAACGACTTTAGAATACTACTAGCCATTTCCAGACGCTTGACGCGCGGTACGCCTTTGTAAATCAGCGGCAAAGCGACATTTTCGAGCACCGTCAAGCGATTAATCAAATTAAAACTTTGAAAAACGATGCCAATCTTGTTAGAACGAATTTTGGCGTACTGCCGCTCTGATAGGCGAGCGGTTGAGTGCTCCTCGAACAGATATTCGCCCTGGTCAGGCCGATCCAAAAAACCAATGATATTAAGCAAAGTCGTCTTGCCGCAGCCGGACGGCCCCATCACGGCGATAAACTCGCCTTCGCGGATGGTCAGATCAATTTCATCGAGCGCATCGTGCGCCGCGTCGCCTATACCGTATATTTTTGTAAGTTTTTTAAGTTGAATTATCGGCCTTGCTGTCTTTCGCGCTGTCATATTAATCTATTATAGACAAGTGACGTTTAATAAATCAACCGATGAAGATTGTGTAAAATACCACATTTTTAATTAGTCAGGCACAGAGTGAAGCGCAATTCATATTTCTAGCGTTTTCTGGTAGAATTGTAAGCGAAGGAGAGGTGACCGAGTGGTTGAAGGTGCACGCCTGGAACGCGTGTGTGCGAGCAATCGTACCCAGGGTTCGAATCCCTGTCTCTCCGCCAAATATCACACCGCTTGGCTCGACGCCAAATCAGGAAACTTTGCCTCTAGTCGGCGCAAGCGCTTGTCTAACGAACCATACAAAGTATCGTCCACCAGCTCGCGGCTGCCAGATTCGTGGTAAAGTTCAAGTCGCAGACTAGCAATCTCGGCATGAATTTTGCCGTCTTCAGCTTTTAGCTCATTGAAGCCCTTATCCATTCGTAAATCCATATCTTTTACGATATCAACCAACGTTTTATGGTCGTTGCGAATATCGGCGAGCTGTTCATCAATACTGTTGAAACGTTCGTCGATCTGTGCAAACTGCTCGTCGTTTTTTTCGAAGCGTTTGTCTATTTGAGCAAAGCGTTCATCGATTTGCTCAAACCTCTTGTCTATTTGAGTAAAGCGCCTATCAATTCTTTCAAAGCGTCTGTCTATCTGCTCAAAGCGCTTATCAATCTGAGCAAAGCGTCTGTCAATTTGCTCAAACCGTTCATTCATCGTTTTCGCCAAATTGGCAACGATATCACTTAGTTTTTGTATCTGATTGGATAATTCCTCATTAGTCATACTTCTATTTAATCACAAACATCAGCAGCATAGCAACTGTCCGCCAAACGAAAAGCGTCCGCCCAGCAGGGCAGCCGCTCTCAATTATTAGACACGAACCATCCGATCCAGGCTCGTATAAAAACATGTGGTACACCCGGCGCGATTCGAACGCACGACCTCTGGTACCGCAAACCAACGCTCTATCCAGCTGAGCTACGGGTGCTAACTAGCTGATAATAGCATACTCAAACACTTTTCACAAGTGAAGCTTGGCTAGTATTCGGTCGATAAAATCTGGCTTGACCTCTTTCATCGGCAGGCGCGCCGCTAGCATGTCGACAATTTTCTCGCCTGATTCCTCAGGGAAGTAAATATTCTGCCCTAGCTGGAAGCGCTTACGCGGAATTAGCGCAATATGATGAACATTATTGATAGTGACAACATCAAACGATTTAAACTGATCATACAGCATTAGCCGGTCGCGAACATACAGACCCTTGCGGGTCAAGGTGTAATCAATAATCTCTGGCGGCCGATGCGCGTACACGCCCAGCGCCACCGCCATCACTGGTAACAAAATGGTGAATGTCAGTGAATTGAACACAAAATAAGCAATCGCCATCATTATGAACGTCGCTAGCGCCAAAGCTGCATACCACATCATCGAACGCTCGCTATAGAGATGCTCTGGGCCTTGCCAGCGCACAAGAATTTCGCTATCGTCAGACTCGACCGCTGGCGTTGCATCATCGCCAAATGCTGGAGTGTCGTTCTCTGCTGAATTAAGACCAGTTGGAGTAGTTGAATCTGTTACCTCGGCATCAACTGAAGCTGGCTGGATTGATTCTGCACTCGTATTTAACTCTGCTTCTGAAACAGCCGCTTGAAAAGGCGCCCCAGAAGCTGTCTCTGCTGGTTTTTGCCAATCTTGCGATGAGTCGTCTTGCATAACCGCATTATATCATGGCTGCAGTGATTACCACAAAAAATAGAGGACAACAAACGGCCTCTACTTTTCTTGGCGGAGGAGGGGAGATTCGAACTCCCGCTACAGGTCTCCCCGTACTAACGATTTAGCAAACCGTCCCCTTCAGCCACTTGGGTACTCCTCCGAACGAAGCTATCACCAATAGTAAAGCTCCAATCGCTACCAGTTTAGCATATTTTACCATTGCTGCATAGATTTTTGATGATAACCATGTATACTAATAACTAGAAGGACTTCAAAAATCATTATGAAAAGCACTAATATTATCATTAGAATCCTAGCTTCAATTACCATCGCTATTGCTGCGCTGTCGCCGCTGCCGGTAGCAGCTATCGGCTCAATTGCAGACGGCGCTAGTTCGGCGCGCGGTGCCGACCAGCCAACCACCTTATTCGGCGAGTCTGGCGTATTTTCACGAGTGAGTAGTGTCTTGCTATTCATCGTTGGCGCTGTTGCTGTAATCATGCTCATCATCGGCGGGCTAAAATATATCGTATCTGGCGGCGACGCCTCGAAAGTTCAATCAGCCAAGAACACTATCCTTTACGCGCTAGTCGGTATAATCGTGGCAATTCTGGCCTACGCGGCCGTTAATTTCGTCATCGGCAATTTTATACCTAGCCCATCAGGTAGCGGTATTGGCGGCAGCGGTACTACTACTGGCGGCTATGGCGCCTCCAGCCGCTAAAATAATTTCATTTTTATAAAAGTAAATAAGGCATTTTCTTGGCGGAGAGGGCGGGATTCGAACCCGCGGTGAGTTGCCCCACGCTGGTTTTCAAGACCAGTACCATCAACCACTCGGTCACCTCTCCAGCGAACCTATTATATCAGAGATTAGCTACTCTGGATAGGCTGCCGCGCTACTACCGCTACCGACACCTTTTCGACTCCGCTATCCAGCAGAGATTTGGCAGCATAATGCAATGTCGCTCCAGTAGTGTAAATATCATCGATCAACAAACAGCTAGCAGCCTCTGAGCTGTCGCAAACAAAAGCCTGCTTCGCTTGCTGCCAGCGCTCGCTCTTATCGGCAGTATGCTGGACTGATGAGGTTCGTCGATGCAGTATCGTACGATAAGGGAGCTTTCGGCGCCTAGCAAACTCCTTGGCTAACCTCGCTGCGTGATCGAAACCGCGCTGGCGAACGTGCGACGCAATCGTCGGTACTGGCACCACAATTGTCCCGGCAGGTAATTCTGATACGCGCGTATCCAGCAAATCAACAATCTCGCGATAAGCACCGCCAACTCGTTCGAATTTATAAGCACCAATCAACAGCTTCAAAGCGCCGCTTCGTTCGCCAACATGCCAAGCATTTTCAAAAGGCGCTCTCGGCTGGCAGCGCTGGCATAAACCGCTGGAATTACGAATAGTTTTTGCGCACAGCAAGCACCGCCGCGAAGCTCGCGAGATGATGTTATTTTTACAATTGTCACAAATAATTCTGCCAATTTCACCGCAAGAACAACAGTAGTGGGGAGCTAGTATATCGAGCAGGGAAATCATCATTGTGTTTTTTACACTCTTATGGTTTATACAGTTGATTATACGCTATGCATAGTCTATAATGATAGTATAAATTTCAATCAGCCAACGAGAATAGTGGAGGACATCAATGGCACGTAAACAAGATGACGATCTGTTGATCGGAGACGAGCTGGCTGCAGCATTTCTCAACGATGACAGTTTAACGAACGACAATAACTCGCCAGCCGCGGCAGCACCTCAGCAGCAGACCGATGATAGCGCCTGGCAAGAGCAGGAAGAAGACTTTCCAGGCCAGCTAGCCGTTGATGTCTATGAGACTGACGAGTTGCTAGTGATTAAGGCTCGTACCGCCGGCGTCAACAAAGAAGACCTCGATGTTAGTATCTCTGACGGCATCTTGACCATCAGCGGTACTCTATCAAGCGGCGACGACACCGCCGTTTCGCGCTGGCATATCCAAGAATGCTATTGGGGCGAGTTTAGCCGCACGCTAGCATTGCCAGTAGCTGTTAAAGAAGACGAGGTTTCGGCAGTACTTAAGGATGGTGTTCTAACTATTAGCTTCACCAAGGTCAAGCAAGAACAAGCCAAGAAGATTGCTATCCAATAGAGCAGGGAAAATTAGATAAAATAACCCGCAAGCAAACGCAAGCGGGTTTTTTGTTGTATAAACCAAAAACTAGCATACCAGCGGAAGAAAGCAAAACATATAAAATAACCGCGCCAATTCAAGCGCGGTTATTATGCTTTGAAAGCAACAGGTACTATTCCGACTTAACGAAGCTGGAGATCACGAAGTTGACCGCCGCGTAAGCTAGAATTGCCACTACAATACCAACTATTGAATACAAGATGGTATTCTTGGCCGACTGCACCTGGGTCTGGTCGCCCTGCGAGGTAACATAGCGAAAGCCGCCGATGATTAGCATAATCACCGATACAGCGCCGATGACAAACAATAGAACGTTAGTGACGATGCGGAAAATAGGCGTCTGTCCCTGGTCGCAACCTTTTTCATTGCCAAACAGACAAGCTGATTGGTCATCACCTTTAGCAGAGCTAGCTCCACCCGACACAGTCAAAGTTGGCTTTTCAGTTGAAGGGTCAGCAAATGCTGGCGTCGCTTGAAACATCACGCCCGCCACCGATAGCGCCAGTGCTGGCACCGCTAGCAAACCGACGATACTATCTTTATTTAGTTTAATTCTCATACGGTCGATCCTTTCTGTATGATTTATTAATCTTATACAGGTTATTATACAACATTCGGCAAATAATTGGGATTGTTTCACACTGCTAGGTAGTAGCGGGGGTAGCAGGAGTTTCAATAAATTGAGTAACAACAAAGCTAACAATCGCATAAGCAGCTATCGCCACTATCAACCCGATAACAGCGTACAAAATAGTATTCTTGGCTGATTGCATTTGCGTTTGGTCACCCTGCGAGGTGACGTAGCGAAAACCGCCAATGATAATCATAATTACCGAGATTGCACCCATTAGAAACAACAATACTTTAGTAATATTTGCAATGATATCACCTAAGGTCGTATTATTATCTGCTGTAATAGTTTTATTAAGTCCTTTAGAAACACATCCTGTAGGCGATGTGCAATCAGGACCACCACCTTCAGCACTGGCAGTCAACGAGCTGCATATAACTACCGCCATCATAATCATTGCGATTAATAGTTTTTTCATTGTAATTTCCTCCTTCTTATTAGGCTAAATAAGGTTGTCTGCAAAAAATTGTACAATGATTGCCGCAAAAAAAGAAACTAGCAAACCAATAACTGAATATAGAATAGTTTTCTTAGCAGATTGTATTTGCTGCTGGTCACCCTGCGAGGTAGCATAACGAAAACCACCAATGATAATCATAATTACCGAGATTGCTGCTAAAAACCATAAAGCCCACGATAATTCACCTCTGAAGGTCCTGCCATACAAACTACTCTTGGGTGAAAGACCACAGTCAGGGTCTTCATCTTCAGAACAACCTAAATCAACAGCGTCTACAACTGTCCTTACCACTACATTAGTAACTAACGCGAGCACAAATATAGAAACCTTACGGTGTATAATATATTTATATATTATATTCATAATACTCCACCTATCATAATCATATCATTACCTACGGAAGCAAGTTCTATCAATTTAGTATAAGCCGAAGGTGATAGTTCTGTTGCCAAAATGAAGTTTACTATCGCAACCGCAGCCAAAACAATTATTAGACCAACTATAGCATATAGTATAGCGTTTTTTGCTCTAGCAACTTTATTAGGGTCTCCCTGTGACGTAGTGTACATAAAACCAGCAATAACGATAACGATAACCGCCACGATTGTCGCCCAATAGTATGCGCTGTTTAGCAAACCTTGCACAGTAGTATCTTCTTTTGCGGTAGGTTTGTATCCGATGTCGTCGGTAGTGATTTTGTACACTGCTAGACGGAACATATCAGACAAGCGCGTCATATTAGTTCCCCTATAGTGGCTACTATGCCATTAGAAAAAACTACAATGAGTAGTCCAATCATAGAATTCTGAATTGTCTTCTTCGCACCGCTAACACCTTCTGGCGAACCAGTACTATATATATATTGGAACCCACCTTTAACCAAAAAGAACACAAAAACATAAGCGGATGCTACTAGAAGTGCACGAATAACATTTAGAATTATCTTGAGCAATGTACGTCTAATGTCAAGCTTGTTAGAGTCTGCTTTGATACCTTCAAATTCGCAGTTATCACCATTCTTCGTCATCATTCCGTTGTACCAAGCAGGTATTGCAAAAACATAAGCATTACAAGAAGTATCAGCTGCATACGATTTTATTGGAATGATTACCGTAACAAGAGAGCTGATGATAACAATCATACTCAAAAATATAACAAGGCGCTTCATCAATTGAAAATTCCTCCTGGTATTAACCAATTCAAACCCAAATACATCAAGGCAAAGGCAATAACACCAATAGTCGTATTGGTCATAATCGTTTTGGCTTGGGCAACGCGATTACTATTAGAATCACCGCTAATATACAAGATTCCCGCCCAAGTAAACATCGCAACAGCTCCAACACCAACTATAGCAACACATATATTCAGGATAAATTTGAGCAATTCAAACATAGCTTCACCTTCTCCAGCTTTCGAACATATCTCATCAGGCAACACCGCGCAATCCAACGCGTAAACCGACCGGCTAAATAGCAACAGCGCGCCAACAGTACTGGTTAGAGCAATCAGACAGGTTGTTAGTTTCTGTTTCATAACGCGTATAGCTTCCTAATTAGAGTATAGCGCTGGTAGTCCATATTTGCAAACATTTTTGACAAACATTAATATTCCTGATGGCGCTCATTGACTTTTTGTAGTAAAAGTGCTATAATGAATAGTAGTATGCGGGATTGGGTAAGAACATGCCTGCAGGGTAGGATATCCTTGCGGCAAGGATTTTTAGTGCTCTCGGCAGTAACGATAGCATTATTTGCTAGTGTTCTAGCACTATCGCGGCCAGCAGCAGCTGCCGATGCCGAGCGTTCTACCAAAAACGATACCATTATTTACCAGAAACATACCTATACCAGAATCGACAAAGCGTCGTTTGCTAGCGGCGAAAAAACCAAAAGCCTGCCAATCGCTGGCTACGACGGCTACAAATACGAAGACAACGAAGGTATCCACCTCATCTTGACCGAAGGCGACGCCAAAACTGCCACCGAAGGCCAGGCGGTTAGCTATCTTTTGCGCAGCGGTATATACGATCCATCGACGCAATCCTCGTCAACCAAAGTATCTATCGCCAACGCACCAGAAGCAGACGGCGATGATGACGGCGACAACTGTAAAGTTAACGTCGGCTGGTTCGTCTGCCCGGCTACGCAGCTTATCGCCGACCGGATGGACGGCGTACTCGACATCATCAAAAGTTTCCTGATCGTCCACACGCTGCAAACCGACACCACCAAAAACAACCCGATTTACGAAATTTGGCAAAAAGTCCGCGACGTCTCCAATGTCTGTTTCGTCCTGGTGTTTTTGCTGATTATTTACGCGCAAATCACCAACCAAGGCCTGAGCAACTATGGCATCAAATCAATGCTGCCGCGCTTAATCATTGGGGCCATTTTGGTCAACGTTTCGTATTGGATATCTGGCGCTTTAGTCGACACCTCGAACGTACTCGGCTCATCAATACAACAGTTCTTTACCGACGTCCGACACGGTTTGTCTAGCCACGGCCGTCTCGGCGACGAGCTGTCATGGACTGGCGTCACTGGGGTAGTGCTAGCTGGCGGCGGCGTACTCGGCAAGGTGGTCGTCGCTAACGGCGGTATCGGCCCGTCGCTAACACTGCTAACCACGATGTTAGTCGGCGCTATCGTCGCAGCCATCGTGGCGATGGTGGTTCTGGCTATGCGCCAAGCGCTAATCACCCTGTGTATCATCGTTGCACCGCTAGCTTTCGTGGCTTACGTATTGCCGAGCACAAATAAATATTTCGATAAGTGGAAAGATCTTTTTGCCACCATGCTGCTAATGTTCCCGCTTATATCGTTCATTTTCGGTGCGGCGCAGCTAGCCGGCTACGCTATCATCGCTAATGCCGGCGACTCAATTACCCAAATTATCATCGGCTTAGCTGTGCAGGTTGCACCGATCGCCATCACACCGCTTATCATCAAGCTTAGCGGTAACTTGCTCGGCAAACTCGCTGGTATTGTCAACAATCCGAACCGCGGTATCATCGATCGCACCCGCAACTGGGCGCAGGAACGCGCTGCTTACCAAGCCGCCAAAAACCGCGCTGGCAAGAGCCTAATCAATACCGACAGAGGCATCTTCAGAAGGTCGCCGAAGCTAAAAAGAGCCGCCCGCGCCATCAACAGAGCCCACGGCAGCCGCGCTAACTTTGTCAACTCGGCCGTACGTCGGCAACATCGCCGCACACAGCGCCGCAAAGGCTTAACCGCCGCTTACGAAGCCGCCGCCAGCAACAACGCTACCGAGTGGGATAACGACCGCTACGGCCGGCGCTCTGTCCAGACAGTCGAGGGCGAGAACGAAGCCCGCAAATCAGAAATCGGCAACACCTTCTACGCCACGCCGCACGGCCAGGCGCTTGAAGCACGCCGTCGCCGGGCCAGCATCCACAAGTCCGAGCTCGACAACGCCTTCGACCGCGGCCATCAAAATCTGACACACCGCCAACAACTCGCCGAAATCGACAAAGCCCGCGTCCAAAATGAATTCAACGAAAGCAGAGTCGGCCAAGAAGTCGACACCGCCCGGCGCACCGTCGAGGCGCACAAACAGCGTATCAGCAACGATCAGCAAGCCCGCTGGGATACCTTGGCACAAACCAGCCCAGGCTACAAAGCTCTAGAATTGAGCGTCAAGAAGAGCGAATTCGATGCTGCCCGCGCTAAAGAAAAACTCGGCAAGATGCACGCCGAAATCATCGCCCAGGGAGACCAAAGCGAACACGTAGTCAACCTGCGCGGCGCCGACATTCCAACGCAAAATTATGTGCTACACGTCGCCCGCGACATCAAACGCGCTAACATCGAGACCAATCTAACCGCCAGTGCCAAACGCGCCGCCGAACAGGCACTAGCCAGCGAAGTCAACACTATGATGCTCGATAACACCGTCCGCGTCGACGGCAAACTAGTCCGCGAATACGCCGCTGGCATTGGCAGCCAATCGGCAGTGTTAGCCGAATACGTCGCGAAATCGCGCAAAGAAGCCGGCGAAAAGATCGCACAGCAAGCCGAACTGGCCCACCACTTCAAACTCGACCCTGGACAAATTGAAGCGCTGGCTACTGGCAAACTAGGCACCGACGCCGCTGGCCAGCCGGTTACCCAGCTGCATGTTACCGACGCCGCTGGCCGCAGCTATTCATTCGACGCCCGCGACGACTACGTCCGCGACATGTCGATCGCTGAACTGTTCGACGTCGGCTCGTACGAACAAAAGATGAATGTCATTAAACAAACCGGCAGAGTAGTCGACGAGCATGGCAATGTGATAGCCACTGGCTACAACTACGACTTCCGCCGCTCGGTCGAGCAAGCTATTATCAAAACTAAATTCATGCAAGCAGCTCCAGCCCTCAGCGACAAATCGCTCAAGGCTGTCCTCAACGGTGAATTCTACGGCGACGAAAGCCTGCAATACCAGTCCTTCCGCCAGATTCTCGAGGGACGCATCAAAACCAGCACTATCGCTAACGCTAACGCTAACGCCCTAGCTGTGATGTTCGCCGATATTGATACGAGCGACCTGACCAGGACGCAGTTCAACAAGCTCATCGAGGACAGCATCAGCTCCGAGCAGAAGAAACTCGGCGATAAAGGCCTGCCGAACAGCGAAGCAGACGCCCGCCAGAGCCTGATCAAGCGGTTCAACAAGCGGCGCCGGAATGCCCGCAAGATGGCTGTCCAAATCCTCAACACACCAACCGTGCGCCAGCCTATGACCGACCAAGCCGTCGACGTCCTCAAGGAATTTGCTGGCGATTTGTACGATGGCGACGATGATGACGACGATGATGATTAGCGAAAATAGTACCGACGACTTGATTATTTCGCCATAAAGATGTATAATAATACCACAAATGCGAGGTGGGTCGCATAGACATCATAAGCCACTAATCCCGAAGGAGGGGATTGAAGTTTTATGGTAACAGGTCCAAAACAACCAGAGGGTCAACCAGGGGCAGCAGAAAGAGAAGGTGTTAGCCGCCGTAAATTACTAATGTTTACAGGAGCCGCCAGCTTGGCAGCTGCGCTTGCAGCAGCCTGCTCTGGTAATAAATACCCTGCTGAAAATAAACCAGCCAACCCGAGCACCGCAGACATACCGATGCGGACAGCTGACGCACAACCCACACCACCACCAACACCAGAGGCAACACCAACGCCAGAAGCAGAAACTCCGATAGATCTATCCGAAATTGTTCCAGAAGATAAGCTACGTGAAAAACTCGTGTTACCGAATTTTAAAGAAGTAAGAAGCAGATACAGATGGGATAGCGATGCCTGTCAAGAGATAGCCGTAGCGCTTATTGATGCCATCAACTGCCTCACCTGTCCCACCGTACTCAACCAAGGTACTGATAATGTATTCGGCCAATACGTAGTCAAAGAAGGTACTTCAGGATATCTGGCCGACTCTATCTGCGACCATGTAAAAGAAAATTTTATTAAGTTGACTATGAGCTCAGATGCTCTTGATAGAGAAGGTGTTCCAGAATTCTTTGATTGGGTAAATGAACGATGCTATGCTAACGTTGGTATAGCTGTAGACGGCAATGCAAATGAAAAATTTTTCGATCATAGAGTCGCCCCGCTCACAGAAGGGAGAGAATTCTATAGGATAGACGAAGTTACGCCAAAAAACGAAAAAGGCGATATAGCAGAAGCTTCGGTGCTTCCTGACAACACTGTTAGATTAGTGTGGGATACTTGCGCAAAGACCAACCTAGACCCATCAGATCCTAGATACGCAGTGATGGATCCGGAAAACGACAGACGGCGTTTCACCGCTTATCTTGACAAAACAAGTGCAGGCGAGCTATCTATCAAAAAAATAGCTGTCGAAGAACTCACCGGACAGACTAGATCAAAATAAATAAACCGCTTAAATACTAAGAAAAAGCGCTATTACAGCGCTTTTTTGTTTTATTTACTACACAGATACTGTATAGTATATTATGGTTATGTATAAAAGGATAGCGCTTTTTGTTTTAGCTCTACTACTAGCGATATCTTCTTTGTCGTCTATGATAAACGAGGTCGCTTTCGCAGCTAGCGATAGCTATTTTACTGACGAAATCGCTAGTAGCGCTAAGAAGAATAGTACAGCACATGTGTATTTTTCATGCTTCAAACAGGGAAATTATATTTTTAATCCTGACGGACAGAATGCTGCAAACAATGGAGATCTAAACGACAAGAAAGAAGCTCTTCTTTTTCATAGCGCCTCAGGTAAAGTTAATGCTGGCGTAAGCGGTTACGGCGGTGATGATAACGTACAGAACTGTGGTAGTTTATCTATAACTAGTTTTGTGAGCTTTATGAATGGTATAGGATTTAGCGGCAGTAACCCTCGAGCAATTCTATGTTCAATAAATAAAGAAAGTCAGGTGTTGTTTGATTTTAAAGATGACGGTCTTACCGTAGATAAACAGTGCAAGGACGGCAAGAACTTATATGTTGTCAGAGCCACTCTCATAGAGGCGATAAAGAAGAAAGGTAACTTTACGATTACCGACGCCCAGCTGTACTATATATACTATCAAATCGTGCGCAAATACTGTAATGTAACAGATAAAGGCACTGACAAAAGCGCAATTACCGAAACAAACTATCCAATACAGATATTCAACAAAGATGGAACCAGTGAAGAACATAGGTTCACTACCGACAAGGCAAAAGATAAACTAAATACAATAAATAACGAGAGCGACGGTTCGCAAATGACCGAATTTAGTTCTGGCGATAAAGATGACAAAGCTATAACATGCAGTAGTGTTATGCGTAGATTGATTGGTTACTCAGAACAGCCACCAGTAGCAGGGTATAGAGAATATTTAAAAAAAATAGCTGCGGCTGAAGCTGCCGCCGCAGCTAGCAAAGGTGGAACCGCCGCCTCCACATCTGGATCAAAAGAATATGAAGAGGCCTGCAAAAGTTTAGGCTATTCTAGCGGTAAAGCACTAGAAGCCTGCGCAGAAGGTTTCAGACATCTAAGCGACGGAGCATTCTGTACAACCAAATATAAAGATTCACCAGAAGAACTGGCTGCCTGTCAAGCAGCTCAGGGCTCCACAAAAGAAGCTCCACCACCAGCAGACGAGGAGGCAGAAGACCAGGAAAACTGCAAAATTGATTATATTGGTTGGGTAATTTGCCCAGTTGTCAACACTCTAGCTAGTATGTCCGAGGGAGCACGCGCGAGACTAGTCAAAATGTTAACTGTTGATACAAAAAGCATTCTAGGCGATACTTCCGAGGGCTCTGTCTATTCGTATTGGGCAAAGATTCGCGATTATGCCAATATCCTTTTCGTGGTATTTTTCTTGTTCGTCATCTTTTCGCAAATAACTGGATATGGCCTAGATAACTACGGTATAAAGCGAATGTTACCGAAGCTAGTCATCGGTGCAATAGTAGTTAACTCGTCATTTTATATATGTGGATTATTAATAGATCTGTCTAACGTCGTTGGATCAAGCGCTTTCAATTTCATCTCGACCGCTGCTGTCGGTGGTATGCCAGCAGGAGATTGGAATGATAGCGACCAAGGATGGATTAGTGGCATCGCGGCTGGTGCTCTATTGTTGACGGTAGGATATTTCGCGTTAGCGACAGTAATTTCGGTACTACTATTCGTGGTAATTACGGCAGTGACTACAATTTTCTTGCTGGGCGTACGAGAGGCTATCATCATCCTATGTACCGTAATATCACCACTAGCATTCACCGCGATGATAATGCCAAATACCGAAGGTCTATATAAGAAGTGGTGGAATGTCTTCAAGGCTGCCCTAATGGTCTTCCCGATGGTGGGATTAGTATACGGAGCTAGTAATTTAGCAGCAAGAGTTCTTGGCGCCAGCATTGAGGATAATGATTTCATCTTGAAATCTGTTATTACTCTATTGATATTCGCACCTCTATTAGTGGTACCGAAACTAGTTAGAAATGCTGTCGAAATCATCGGTATTGGTGGAGCAATTGCCTGGGCTAATAAAAAGATGAATAAGGGTCGAGATAAAATGACCGACAAGGTCGGCAAGTGGCGAGAAAATAAACTCACTAGCCAGTTTGGTAAGCATCGGCGCGAAAAGGCACAGCTTAGGAACGCTCAGATACGCGGCGGCACTTATCGGGGTAAAGGAGGTATTGCTAACTTTAGAAACTGGCGATCGGCAGCCAATAGAAGACTTAATGCTAAGAGCGGCGATTTCGGCCAGAAACGTAAATTGGTTGGATCGATGGCCTTATTAGAAGAAGATAAAGAACGCATGAAGATGGCCAATGCCTGGATCGCCGACAATAATATGTCGTCTGATCGTTTAGCTGAGATAGCTACTGGTGTAGATAAAGATGGTAACAAAGTAGATTTAAAAGGTATATCATCCTATCAGCGACGCGCCGCCATGCAGGCTCTAGCCCCACATATGACCGGTAAACAAGCTGCTGACCTAGCCATAGCTTCCGCCTCATTTGGGGACGCCTCGCTACAAAAAGAAGCTGCCGATGCCATCGGTCAATCTGGCGCCAAAAAAGCACCATGGGTAGGCGGCAAGCAGCTCGAAGCTATCCGGCAGGGTACTTACAATGAACAAGCAGCTATGAGCGATTACATAAGGGATAAGGTTAGCGGCGAAGGTCTAGCTAATGCGGGAGCAGAAGAAATTCGGCAAATGGTAACGTTTGCTGCGCAAAACTCTCGGAATGGCGACAATTCATATATGCATTCACTGTCCAGAGCCCGCGCTGATCTGGAAAATGACCCTAAACGAGCTGGCGGACTTCAAAATGCAGTACGTAGAGAGATTAATAATATTCCTTTACCGCAAAATCATGGTTCTGGCGGTGGCGGTCAAGGCGGCGGTGGCGGTCAAGGCGGCGGTGGCGGTCAAGGCCT
>CAJPLU010000010.1 GCA_905371595.1 Candidatus Saccharimonadota bacterium | reverse complement strand
AATCAACTAATAAGATGATTGTCCGCAGTCGTCACGAAGCTAAGAGGAAGAGGTAGTCTATGAGTCGTTCACTCAAAAAAGGCCCATTCGTCGACGCGAAGCTTGCCAAAAAAGTGGCAGCGCTGAAAGTTGGCGACCGCACCGTGGTAAAGACCTGGGCACGCAGTAGCACGATCACGCCAGAGATGGTAGGGTTCACTTTTGCAGTGCACAACGGTCGCGTACACGTACCGGTGCTTATTACTGAAAACATGGTTGGTCATAAACTAGGCGAGTTTAGTCCGACCCGCAAGTTCCGTAAGCACGGTGGAAAGGATAAGAAATAATGGCCGAAGCAACTATTCACACAGTTCGCGCGATGATCAAAGGTGTTGACCAGGCACCGCGCAAAGTCGGTCTAGTCGCCGCCTTAGTACGCGGCCGCAGCGTTGCTGACGCCGAAGTTATCCTTGACCACACGCCGAAGCGCGCCGCTCTAGCTGTCAAGAAAGCCATCAAAAGTGCCGCTGCTAACGCCGTTGAGAATCACGGCCTAGACGCTAAAAGCTTAGAGATTACCACTCTTAGCGTTACTGCTGGTTCGCGCATGCGCCGCTACAAGCCAGCTTCGCGCGGACGTGCCTTGCCGTTCGAGAAAAAATCGAGCCACATTCTAGTCGAGGTCTCAGGCGTCGAGAAAGTTATCAAGAAACCTGCCAAGAAGACTGAAGCAAAAGCTGTTAAGCCAGCAGAAAAAGAGGAGAAGAAATAAATGGGACAGAAAGTTAACCCGTTGAGCTTCCGCCTCCAGACCAGCAAAGCTTGGAACTCGCGCTGGTTCGCCAGCAAGAAAGACTTTGCGGTTTGGCTAGCCGAAGACGGCAAGATTCGCGACTTGATCGAGAAGAAGTTCTCGTCGCGCCCGACAATCGCTAAAGTCGAAATCGAGCGTAGCGCCAACCTTGTCACCATCACTATCTACACCGCCAAAGCTGGTGTAGTGATTGGCCGTGGCGGCGCCGGTATCGCTGAGCTCAAGAAGGAAATCGAAAAAATCGTCAGCTTGCCGATTCGTATCAATGTCGAAGAGGTACGCCGGCCAGAATTAAACGCCAAGCTCGTCGCCGAAAACATTGCGCATCAGCTAGAACGTCGCGCTAACTTCCGCCGCGCTGTTAAGATGGCAATTCAAAGCAGCCGCAACGCTGGCGCCAAAGGTATCCGTATCGAGGTCGCCGGACGGCTTAACGGTGCCGAGATGAGCCGCCGCGAAAAGTTTATCGAAGGTTCAGTACCACTGCATACGCTGCGCGCCGACGTTGATTTTCACGTCGCTCGCGCTCAAGGCCCGAACGGTACAGGAATCGTTGGTGTCAAAGTATGGATTTACAAAGGTGAAAGGAGCTTGAAGTAATGTTATTACCAAAAAAAGTTGCTCACCGCAAAGTCCGCATCGGCAAAAACCGCGGTAACGCTACGCGCTGCAACTATATCGCGTTTGGCGATTATGGTCTACAAAGTCTCGACAACGAGCGTATTACCAGCCGCCAGATCGAGGCGGCCCGCCAGGCAATGACTCGCTACATCAAGCGCGGCGGTAAGATTTGGATTCGCATTTTCCCGCACACGCCAGTCACCAAAAAAGCTTTGGGCTTGAAAATGGGCGGCGGTAAAGGCAACCCTGAATACTACGTCGCCAAGGTCAAAACTGGCACGGTTATGTTCGAGATGAAAGGCGTTAGCGAAGAAATCGCCCGCGAAGCTATGCGCCTCGCCGGCCACAAATTGCCAGTCCGCGTCCGATTTGTTAAGAAGGAGGAAGCATAATGGCCGAAACCAAGAAAACCGCCAAGACCGCCAGCGTCGTCAAATCAATCGACAAACTGCGCGCTGAATTAGCCGCCAAGCGCCAGCAATTGCTCGACAGCTGTCGCAGCCACAAAGCCGGCGAGCTCGTCAATCCGCGCGCCCTCGGCCAAATTCGCAAAGAAATCGCGCGTCTACTCACCGCGATCCGTGCGCAAGAGTTAGCAGCAGAACAGGAGAATAAGTAATGGCAAAGACATTGACAGGCGTCGTGACGTCAGACGCCGCCGACAAGACGATTACCGTTACCGTGACATCTCGCGAAACGCACCCGATTTACAAGAAGCAGTACACTGTGACTCGTAAATACGCCGCACACGACGAGAAGAACGATGCTCGCAAGGGCGACACGGTACGTATCGTCGAAACTCGTCCGATCAGCCGTCGCAAGAGCTTCCAGCTCGACGAAATCGTCAAGCGCTCAGTAGGCTCAGTCGAGCTCAAAAGCGACGTCAACAGCGAAGTTAACGACAAGGTCGACTACGATCACGACACCGAGGAGGAAAAATAATGATTCAGCAAGAATCCCGCCTCAAAGTCGCTGATAACAGCGGCGCCAAAGAAGTATTGTGTATCCGCGTTCTCGGCGGTACTCGCCGCCGCTATGCTCGCGTTGGCGACGTGATCGTCTGTTCAGTCAAAGACGCCAGCCCAACTGGCAACGTCAAGAAGAAATCTGTCGTTAAAGCTGTGGTAGTTCGCACCCGCGACCAAATCCGCCGCAAGGACGGCTCGACCATTTGCTTTGATGACAACGCCGTGGTGATTATCAACGATGACAAACAGCCAAAGGCTACCCGTGTCTTCGGCCCAGTACCACGCGAACTACGCGACATGGGCTACATGAAGATCATCAGCCTTGCTCCGGAGGTACTCTAATGACTCAGCGTATTCACAAAGACGATATTGTCAAAATTATCGCTGGCGCCAACAAAGGCACCACCGGTAAAGTATTAGCCGTCTTGCCGCAGCAAAATGCAGCGCTAGTTGAAGGCGTCGGCGTCAAAACTCGCCACATCCGCCCGAACCAGCTCAATCCGCGCGGCGGCAAAAAGGATATTCAAGTACCAGTTGATTTGAGTAAACTGGCACTCGTCGTCGACGAAAAATCTGCTCGAACTAGCCGTGTTGGCTACTCAACCAAAGACGGCGCTAAAGTTCGCGTCGCCCGCCAACTTAACAATAAGGAGATTAAATAATGGCAGAAGCTAAACAATCAGCCGTTTACACTCCTCGCCTGAAAGCCTTGTACAACGAAACGTACCTCAAGGAACTACAGGCCGAATTGAATCTCGACAATGTGAACCAGGTTCCTAGCCTCGAGAAAATCGTCGTGAGTGTCGGTACCGGCAAAAGTAAAGACGACAAGCGCATGCTTGCCGCCGTCAAAAATACCTTAACGCGCATCACCGGCCAAGCGCCAGTCGAACGCCTAGCCAAAAAATCAATTGCTACGTTCAAGATTCGCAAAGGCATGGGCTCGCCAATCGGCGTGATGGTGACCTTGCGCGGTGTTCGCATGTACGAGTTTCTCGACCGTTTAGTCAACGTTAGCTTGCCGCGTGTTCGCGACTTTCACGGCGTCGGCAGCAAATTCGACAAAGCCGGCAACTACAACCTCGGTATCACCGACCAGTCAATCTTTCCAGAGTTGACATTTGAAGAAACTCAGCTAGTACACGGCCTGCAAGTAACGTTCGTAATCAAAAACGGTAGCAAGGAAAATTCGCGCGCATTGCTCGAGAAATTTGGCCTACCATTTGAAAAGGAGGACAAATAATGGCGAAAAAATCTATGATCGCCCGCGACAAAAAACGCTTGAAACTGATCAAGAAGTTTGCCGCTAAACGCGCCGCTCTAAAAGCTACCGACCCTGATGCTTTACAGAAATTACCGCGCAACTCTAGCCCAACTCGGCGCAAATTTCGCGATATGTCTGATGGCCGTCCGCGCGGCTATATGCGCCGCTTCGGCATGAGCCGCATTCGCTTCCGCGAAGAAGCCAGCAAAGGTAATATCCCAGGCGTCACAAAGAGTAGTTGGTAAAGGAAAGGAGAAAAAGATATGAGTTTACAATCTACTGACCCAATCGCGGATCTCCTGACCCGCATCCGCAATGCCGCACTAGTCGGTAAGACTGAAGTGCGCGTACCTACTAGCAAGCTCAAGAAAATCGTCGCCGAGCAATTGGTCAAGAATCACTACCTGGCCGATGTCAAGCTTGAGGACGGCAAGCCGCGCGGTACGCTCGTCATCACCATCAATAACAATGGCGAGAACGCAGCTTTTACCGAGCTAGCGCGCGTCTCTAAACCAGGCCGCCGCATCTACGTTTCTAGCGCCGACATTCCAAAGGTCAAGCAAGGCCGCGGCATCGTCCTAGTTAGCACTAGCAAGGGCGTCATGACTGGCGCTGAAGCTGTCAAGAATAAGCTTGGCGGCGAAGTATTGCTGAAGGTTTACTAGCCACAACCCTAAATATAAAACGAGCATCCTTATCATGGATGCTCGTTTTATATTACGTAATAATACGCAGATCTCAACTCTGATGATGAAATCATTATATAATGAGTATATGGTTGATCTTAAAAGAATATCTTACGAAACAGGTAACCGAGAGTTATTCCGTAATGTGAGTTTTACTATCAACGCAGGCGACAAAATTGGATTAGTTGGTCCAAATGGAGTAGGTAAAACTACTTTACTAAAAATCATTAATGGAGATCTTAAGCCTACCTTCGGTAATGTTATTTTGAGTGGCGAGAAAATTGGAATTTTGCCGCAAAACCTAAACAAATGGCTTGACAAAACAGTCTATAGCTTTATTGAAGAAGTAACCGGCGTTAAATCAGCCAGAGAAGAGTTTGCCGCTCAATGCGAACGGCTAGCACAAGACACTAGCGAGAATACACTGTTAAATTATAATAAAGCTCTAGAACAATACGAGAAATTTGAGGTTGCAAATTTTGATGCAACAATCAAAAAAGCTTTGTCACGAGCTACTTTGCACGACATTAATCCAGAAAGACGTCTCGATACGTTTTCCGGCGGACAACGTACTCGGATAGCTTTAGCGGCAATTTTTGCATCCCGCTATGATCTGATTTTACTTGACGAGCCAACAAATAATCTTGACGATAACGGAGTGGCCCTACTCGAAGACTTTATTAGCAACTCACCAGTTTCATTTCTGATCGTATCGCATGATCGGCGGTTTTTAAGAAACGCTACAAAACAAATCATAGAGCTAGTTGGCAACAAAGGCATAAATAAATATAACCTTGGCTATGACGAATATATTAAAGCAAGAGCCAAAGATCGTCAGACAATGATTAACCGCTACGAACAATACGAGAAAGAAAAAAAGCGGTTGCGCCGTGTTGCACGAGATGCCAAGATTCGCGCAAACTCGGCTGGGTCCAATCGCAAAAAATCTGACGGTGATAAATTAAACGAGCATTTTCGTAAGGAACGAGCATCATCAAACTTGGCTAGCGCATCCAGCGGCGCAGAGTCTCGCTTGCAGCAGTTAGATGAACCAGAAAGAGTGGAAGACGAAATTGCTATTAAATTTACTTTTGATGAAGTTTCCTCCAAAAAATGCAGTCTTGTCTCTGTACGCTCCTTGAGTATTTCACACGATGGAAAAAAAATAATCGGCCCTGTCACCTTTAATGTACGTCCTAGCGACAGGATACTGATTCAGGGAGAAAATGGCTCAGGCAAGTCCTCGCTGCTAAATTTAATCATGGACAACTCATTATCGTATCGTTCTGGAGAAGTGATTAAGAATGAGAATGTAAAAACAATCTACATGAATCAGTCGCAAACCTTGCCGCTCGAAAACAGCTCGCCATTAGATAATCTACGACATTTATCGCCAGAGCTTGAATTGCATGATGCAATTAATACTTTGATTCGTTTTGGTTTAGATAAACGAACAATCTCTTCGACAAGAGCAGCTGATCTAAGTGGTGGCGAACGAGCTAAAGTTCTATTAGCAGCAATGTCAACAAGCTCACCTGACCTTATTATCCTTGATGAGCCAACAAACAATCTTGACATTCCTACAATTGAAGCGCTCGAGCTAGCGCTAAATCGATATAGAGGAGGTGTGGTAGTAGTATCTCACGATCGAGACTTTGTTGAAAACATTGGAATAACAAAGAAAATTAAAATATAGAAAGCCTTGATAGAACCGCTTTTTTTGCTAATATCTAAACAACAGGAGAAGTTCCTCTGTAAGACTACCCGTCTTCGTCATGAAAGGAAAGACATGGGTGGAATCAACTGCCCTCCTCCCTTCAAGGAGGGTGAGCGCGAGGTCTCCAAGGAGCTCCTCGCCGCCTATACCGACGGCCTGGCGCGCTACTGCCACGCCCTGTTCAGCGGATCGGCTAGCTTCTTCGCTGCCAACGTGGCAATCGAGAAGGCCGTGCTGAGCGGGACCGGCAAGGTCTCCGACGTTATCGAGAAGCTCGAGGCTTCGGAGAACATGCTCGGTGAGGCCATGACCAATCTGGGCAGTGTGGCTTCCATGTGGGCGATGATCTCTGACAAGAGCGTCTCCTTCAAGGACCAGCAGGAGCTCCTGGTTATCGCCACGAACAGGGTGCAGATCGCCAAGATGGAGCTCATGGCCATGAGCGTCAAGGGATCGTTGCAGCAGTCTCTGTGGCGTAACTCGGCGCTGACCGAGAGCTTCACCAAGGCGCTGCTGGCTATCAACGCGACCACCGCCTGGCAGTCTGGGTTCGCCCGAACCTTTGCGTCGGTCGGTATCACGGCCTAGTAAGGCCAACGCGACCTCGGCGAGATATATCTTCTCGCCGAGGTCGCCACTCAACTATGTACGATATTATTCAAACACCTTTTTCTGGTATAAAAACACTTCGTTTATCAGAGAGCGATACGTTTCGTCCTTGCTCAACGGGCACAGATCTAGAAGAGATGCAACTACACACCGAAATGGAACGCTATGAGAACAGAACTCTGTCTAAGTTGCGCGATATGGGGATAGCGGCTATAGCCTCCGCAGCTCACATAGAACAGACAAAAGCTAAAGAAAATGCTATAACAGAAGCAGTTGAAAGGGTGTCTTTAGCGTCTTGGTGGACATATAGAAGACAGCCTGTTTATATACTTACTACCTCAGAATCTAAACAGCTTCTGGAAAATGTCGGTATTGATACTCCTAGAGATTTTTCTTTTTCAATTGGTTTAGCACCGTCTAGCTCCTCAGAAAAAACGGTAGCATATTCAATACTTTCTAATACAGCTAGTTATCCTTTCGCAGTACTCGGCGGCGGATGTGACACCGATGAATATGTCGCTATAGAAAAAGCTGCAATTGAATCAGTACAATCATGGGTTGGGTCTGTATGGATGAGTGAGCACAGAGAACCAATCTATTGGGATGTTCACGAACTACTCAATAGAGCAAATTCAATTAACACAAAGCCTTACATCACCACTAGCCGCCTACTAGACAAGATTGATATTGATTGTAATAAAGATGAGTTTGCCTATTGTGCAATTGCAACAAGCTCACTTATAACATCAATACGAAGCTATGAATTAGCAAAACTAGACCGTCAACCAGGTGAGTATCCTATGGTTTTTACTGAACATAATTTTTAGATTGCATTCTACTGATTATTGAGACATGAAAAAGTGATAACACACAGAAAACTTTCAAGAGCGTTTTTATTTATTAACTTCTATCTATTCTGATAGATTTTGCCAGCGCGGCGGGCCAGATGCCATTGCAACAGGGCGGCAATTACCACCACGCCAGCCACTGGGCCAATCATTGCTAAAGTCGGTATCGTGAAGTCAAAGAATCGGCGTAACAGCGGTACAGCAAAGCTAGTCGACGCTACTAGCAACGCTGCCGCTATATACAGCATTCGCGCTGTCTTGGCGCGCCGATCCAGCACCACGCCCAACATCGGCCCCACCAAAAATACCAAATATACCCCAAAAAACGTTGCTACTAGCACCGTCATCGTCGATACCGTATCCTGGTCGTGCGGCTGCATAGCGCGCAGCATCAAGTACGTTGTCGATACCGCCGCGCCCGACACCAGCGCAATTGGCGTCACCGCGCCCAGCGTATCGCGCCAAAAATTGTGCGGGTTAATTCGATGATGCGACCGCGGCGGGAAGAGAGTCCACATAATCGTCGGCATCGTCACCAAGAAAATATTCAAAAAAGTAATGTGACGCGGCGCATACGGGTGTATCACGCCCAGCACTAGCGTTACCGCCAGCAGCACCAAACCGTAAATAATTTTGTGGAAGAACAGCGTCGCTATTACCTCGATCGCTTGCATAATTTGATTCCCTAAACGCATACCCAGCGGCAACGAATTAAACGAATTGTTAAGTAGAATAATATCAGCCACTCGTCGGCTGGCCGGCGCCCCGGCATACATAGCTACGCCAAGGTCGGCTTTCTTGAGCGCTAGAGCGTCATTGACACCATCGCCAACCATGCCAGTAAATTGATGGTTTTGCTGCGAGAAGTGGGCGATTAGACGTTCCTTTTGTTCTGGTAAAACGCGCGCAAAAATCGTATGCTGGTCGGCAGCTGTAGCAAATGCCGGCTCGTCAAGCTCTGCCAGTTCGGCGCCAGTAATTGCCGTGTCAGGATTATTGATACCAGCAGCTCGCGCCACATACTGAACCGTCCGCGGATTATCGCCGCTGATAACGCGAATATTCACGCCTTGGCGCTGCAAAAACGCAACCGTATCGACGACGCCATCGCGCAGCAAATTACGCAGCAAAACTACCGCCAACGGCCGGCCGCTGCCCGACTTTAAAGATTTCAATGGTGTGTTATTATCATCAAACTCCGCCAGCAACAATACGCGCAGACCATCGTCAGTCCACTTCTCAATCTGTTGCTGCTCGGCTGTCGATAGCGGCGCCATCCGCGCCACATATTCCGGCGCGCCCATGATAAGCGTCCGAACTCGGCCATCGACTCGCGCTCTAACGCCAGCAAATTTACGCGCTGAAGAAAACGCTAATATATCATCTACGGTATATTCATAAGGTAAATCAAGCGCAGTGATAATCGCTTGTCCGGTAGCGTTACCGCCGCTAGTCTCGTGCGCTACCATCGCCGCCAACTGCTTGACTGGCTCATTACCACCGCCAAAGGGTTCGACGCGCTCCAAAGTAATCTCATCGCTAGTCAGCGTGCCCGTTTTGTCAGTACATAATATATTAAGCAGCGCCATCGCCTCAATCGCCGACAACTTTTGCGGCAGAACCTTGGCCTGAGCCAATTTTAGCGAGCCAAACGCCAACAGCAGCGAGCTAGCCAGCAGCAACCCCTCTGGCACGATGGTGATAGCACTAGTAATAATCGTTTTGAGAATTCGCACCGACTCGAAGCCAGCAATACGATAGCGCGCGAAAACCAGAAGCGACAGCACAATCGCGCAATATGTCAAGAAAGTAATCGCGTTCTGAATCGCTTGCTGCAGCGGCGTCAAGCGCGGTGTATATTGCTTGAGCGTAGCACTGATTGCACCCGCCTTGGTAGCGTCGTCAACCGCCGTTACTCGCACTCGCGCGCTGCCCGCTATCACCGTGGTTGCTGCGTAAACTTCATCATGTTTCTTCTTGTCAATTGAAGCTGATTCGCCTGTCAGCATACTCTCGTTGACCTCTAACCCGCGCGCCGATAGAACTACACCGTCCGCTGGCAATTCGTCGCCAGCCTCGAGCAAAATCTCATCTCCAACCTGCAAGACATCATACATCACTTCTGCAACTTCATCGCCGCGGACTAATCGTGCTCGCGGCGCGCTCATTAACTCCAGCTGTTTGAGAGCATACTTGGCGCGAACTTCCTGAACAATACCAATTATTGTATTGACAGCAATCACTACCGATATAAACCAAGCATCGCGCCGCTCGCCAGCGTACAATAACGCTAGCGCCAGCAAAAAAATCGCAATGACAATTGGCGACATCAAATTACGGCGAATAATATCTAAATAATCCCGCATTTAACTCGTTCGGAGCCTCCGATAAACAAACTTCGCCGCTGGCCGCCAGCCAGAGCTTGCATCATGATCAGCGCAATAAATGGTGCCGTTTTTGACTTCTTCAACCAAGAAAAGCGCCGGACAATACGGCACCAGAGTTCGATAGAAACGCAGGTCGTCCTGGCTGATATCGCGCCGGCCTGGATAAACCTTGACGAACATATCGCGCGCAATTTCCTCGAAATATTGCGGCTGGCCTTTCGGCGGAAAAAATATCTCGGGCCGCACACCCATACGCACCGCCATCTTGCGAATATCGCCCAGCGTCAGCTGCGACGAGCCTTCGATGTAGCAATATAACTGCTTCTTGGCCGAGAGAAAAAAAGTTGCCAAAGCAGCTTGTCCGCAATCAATCCGCCGCGCCACCACCGTACTCACCTCTAAGGACACGCCAAAGCGGTCTTTGGCTATTTGCTCGATTGCAGCATCGTCAAAGAAATCATTATTCACAATCAAATTATACCATAAAACATTAGGGCATTTACCGAGCTTTTGCGCTACAATAAAATAGATGGAAAAGTTCAAAACTCGCTACAATAAGCTTAATTCTGCTCAAAAAGAGGCCGTTGATACTATCGACGGGCCGCTGCTAGTCGTCGCTGGCCCGGGTACTGGCAAGACCGAGCTACTCAGCATGCGCGCTGCCAATATTCTGCGCGCCACCGACACGCTGCCCGAAAATATTCTCTGCCTGACTTTTACCGATAGCGGCGCTAACACCATGCGGGCGCGTCTAGCGTCGATTATCGGCGCTGACGCCTACAAGGTGGCGATTCAAACTTTTCACAGTTTCGGCACCGAAATAATCAATCATCATAGCGAATATTTCTATCGTGGCGCTGATTTTTCGCCAGCCGACGAAGTGGCGACTTACTCGATTCTAACTGATATTTTCGAGGAGCTCGACTACAATAATCCGCTAGCCAGCAAAATGAACGGCGATTTCACGCATCTGCGCGACACGGCGCAAGTAATAAGCGAGCTAAAGCAGGCCGGCCTGTCTAGCAGCGAGCTGCTGCAAATCATTGACAATAACGAAAAACTACTTGACGCTGTTGAGCCAGAGCTCGCAGCTATTTTTGCTAATCGCATCAGCAAAACCACTATCGCCTTACTGCCGCCAATCGCCAACAAAATCGCCGAATTGCCAGCGCCGCAATTGCCGCCAGCTATTGCGCCGCTAGCTGACGCTTTGGCATTAAGTATGGCGCGCGCCTTCGACGAAGCAGTCGCCAGCGGCAAGACAACGCCGATCACCGCCTGGCGCAACACTTGGCTCGAAAAGGACGCTCGCGGCGAGTTCGTCTTCAAAGATCGCAAACGCCACGCAAAATTACGCGCTGTCGCGCCAATTTACGACCGTTATCTCGCCGAAATGCGCCAAGCCGAGCTATTCGACTACGACGACATGATTCTCAATGTCGTGCAAGCGATTGAGCAGTATCCAGACCTGCGCTTCAATCTGCAAGAACGCTACCAATACATCATGGTCGACGAATTTCAAGACACCAACCTAGCACAGCTGCGTATTCTCTTCAACCTGACAGACACGCCGCACGGCGATGCGCCAAACATCATGGCGGTAGGCGACGATGATCAGGCAATCTACAGTTTTCAAGGCGCCGATGTCGGCAACATCCATCGTTTCCGCAAGCGCTACCCAGATCACGCTAGCGTCGTTTTGACCGACAACTACCGCTCGTCGCAAGAGATTCTTAACCGCGCCCGTGAAATTATCGTTCAGGCGAGCGGCCGCCTAGAAACCTCTATGGATATAAATAAGCAATTACAGGCGCACACTAACGACGCTAACAGCCAAGTTACACTATCCGCGCTGCCGAGCCGCCAAGAAGAGTTCGCTTGGATCGCCGAATCAATCCAAGAAAATATCACAAAAGGTATAAAACCATCAGAAATTGCCGTCATTGCCCGGCGCCACAGCGATTTGATTGCGCTACTGCCATATCTAAACCGCGCTGGCATTGCTGTTAATTACGAGCGCCGCGATAATGTTCTCGACGACGAGCGCATCCAGCTGCTAGAGCTAATGGCCCGTATCTGCGTTGACATCGCAGCAGGGGAGCATGACGAAGCCAACAGCCTACTACCTGAACTGATAGCTCAACCAATGTTCGACTTTGACAGCGAGGCCATTTGGCGGCTAAGTTTGCAAGCCTACCGCAACCGCACCAACTGGCTTGAAGCGATGCTGGCGTCGCCGACTTTTCAACCGCTAGCCAAGTGGCTGCTCGACCGCGCCAAGGCTAGCCTGACCGAGCCGCTCGAGACTTTTCTAGATACGCTCATCGGCGTACCGCAAAACTACACGGCCAACGACGACACCGACGACGATAATAATGATAGCGACGCCGCGCGCAAGCCAGCCAAGCCGCACCACGCCAGCTTCGCCTCGCCGTTCTACCAATACTATTTTAACAGCGATATTCTTGGCAGCTCACCCGACACTTACCTAACTGCCCTGGAAGCGCTGCAAACCTTGCGCAGTAAATTGCGCGAGGGTGCGCCAGACGGCACACTGCTAGCCAGCGACTTCTTGACGCTAATCGACACCTACCGCCAGCTTAATATCCCCGTCGTTAGCATTCGGCGCGCCAGCGAGGCCGCTCAGCATGCCGTCAACCTGATGAGCGCTCACAAATCCAAAGGCCTAGAGTTCGACACCGTTTACGTCATCAACTCAATCGACTCGATGTGGGGTGAACGCGTGCGCAGCCGCAGCCGCTTGATTAGTTACCCAGAGAACTTAGCTATCTCGCCAAACGCCGACAGCTATGACGAGCGCATCCGCTTGTACTTCGTGGCCATGACCCGCGCCAAACGCCAGCTTTACCTGAGCTACGCCCACAGCGACGACACCGCCAAAGACACACTCAAAGCTAGTTTTCTGGCTGGCACCAATTTGCAAGAAATCGACCGCCAGCCGAATAGCACCGCCGCGCTCGCCGAGCAAAGCGAAATCGTCTGGCACGACCGCCTAACCGCGCCGATTAGCCGCACCATGAAAGAGCTGCTGGCGCCAACTCTCGAAAATTACAAATTGTCTGTCACGCATCTCAATAACTTTATCGACGTTACGCGCGGCGGGCCGCAGAACTTTTTGCTAAATAATTTGCTGCGCTTCCCGCAAGCCAAAAGCGCTAATGCCATTTACGGCACTCTGATTCACGCCGTTCTACAGCACGCGCACAGCCATTTGGCGGCCAGCGGCACTCGCAAACCAATCGAAGACATCACTGGCGAGTTCATCCGTCTGCTGCAGCAACAAGAGCTGAGCGACAATGATTTAGCACTCTATAGCAAGCGCGGCATCGAAGCGCTCGAAGCCTTTCTGGGCGCCAAATACGGTACTTTCACACCATCGCAAAAACCCGAGCTTAGTTTTGCCGGGCAGGGCGTCGTTCTCGGCCAAGCCCGCCTGACTGGCTCGCTCGACCTAGTTGATATCGACAATCAAACCATCACCGTCACCGATTACAAAACCGGCAAACCATCAACTTCCTGGACCGGCAAATCAGACTATGAAAAAATCAAGCTCCACAAATACCGCCAGCAGCTGATGTTTTACGAGCTGCTCTGCGCCAATTCGCGCGATTACGCGAAATACGATTTCGGCGGCGCCGTACTGCAGTTTGTCGAACCAGACTCCCGCGGCGACATTTACCAGCTCGACGACCGCTTTAGCCGCGACGAACTAGCCGATTTCCAACGCCTAATCGCCGCTGTTTGGCGCTGTATTATCACGCTAGAGTTGCCGGATATCAGCAACTACCAAGCAAGCTACCGGGGAATTATACAATTCGAGAAAGATTTGATATCAAGTGAATACCCAGCTCGCGAATAGCCGAGATTAGTTACTCGACAAGCTGATTTTTCGCCAATCATCGCTTTATACCGTAATTTTGACAAATTTGTTTGACATTTTATCCTAATATTGGTATGCTTTTGTTCACGGAGCGAGACTAGACTCAGTGAGAAACTGGGTCATGGTAGCGCTCCTGCACGGAAGCGCTATTAAAAAGTTTCGCTCTTTTTGCCCCAAGTCGGGGCGGGAAGGAGGTGAAAACCTCGTGGGCTTTTTCTCCGACAGGTCCACAGCTGCGTATCGCCGCGCAGCTGAAGCCGTTCAGGCTGGCAACCCCACCACCGAGCAGCGCGAAATGAACGAGCGCGCTGCTAAGGTAGCTGGTACGAACAGTGTCGGTAGCGACGCACGTGCTGCCAAGGAGGGTAGGCTGCTTCCTAGGAAGTAATTACACTCACACGAATGGCGGCTCGGGGCGTGCACCTCGAGAACCGCTGGCACTAGGCCAGCAAAGGGCGTCCGTCAGCCCCTGGGTCAGATTCCCCGGCCGGTAGTCCGGAAAAAAGAATCATGGGCGTGAGCTCTGGGAACGGTCGGGCCTCCAAAGCCCAATAGCCTACGGGTTCGATTCCCGTCACGCTCGCTAGGAGTATGCATTGCGCTGCGGGAGCGGATGCATAGACAGAGCTACACTGGGGAACGCGCGCGTACGTAGTGCGCAGTGTGTAGTGAGTCCGGGAGCACAATGGGATGCTCCCGCCCCCCTATACCTCCGCTACAGGCGACATCATTTACGCCCACCCCACCGGGCAGTAGTTTGATGCCAGCGGCATGGTAGGCACTATGAGGGTTGACATCCATGAGTCAACCTGGCCTATCATCGGAACGGAATCTGCGTGCCTGGATCGCTGCCGTTCTTAAACTTAGAGGCTAGAGCATTATCCCGCTCGCCTCACAACCAGGGCTCGCGAGATTCACTCGTGGCAGTTTTTCTCACCGTCGAGATCAACTCCGAGCAGAACCGCTCGAGCCCGCCACCCCTCACTGTCAATGACGCCAGTGAGGGGTTTTCCTTTTTGTGATAAAATAACAGAGATGACATCATTTTGGGACAATCTACCGCAGCCATTTTTCATCTTGGCACCGATGGAAGCCGTCACTGACGTGGTGTTTCGTCATGTCGTGAAAAGGGCAGGCGCACCCGACGTGTTTTTCACGGAGTTCGCTAACGCCACTGGCTGGGTGCACGCCGGAGACAAAGCCATCGCCGGACGATTGGTCAAAACCGACGACGAGCATCCGCTAGTCGCCCAAATCTGGGGCGGTGAGCCAGGCGACATGGAACAATTTGCCGCTCACTGCATGGAGCTCGGCTTTGACGGCATTGACATCAACATGGGCTGCCCCGCCAAGTCCGCTATCAAATCTGGGGGAGCAGCGCTCATCCGACGACCCGACGTGGCTACCGCCGCCATCGCCGCCGCCAAAACCGCTGGGCTACCGGTCAGTGTGAAAACCAGGCTGGGCTATACGTATATTGACGAATGGCGAGAGTGGCTAACGACTATTTTACAGCAAGATATTGTTAACCTAACCATCCATCTGCGCACCAAAAAAGAAATGAGCAAAGTCCCAGCGCATTACGAACTTATCGACGACATCATCGCCCTACGTGATGACATCGCCCCGCAAACACTGCTGACTATCAACGGTGACATCCGCGACCGAGCCCATGGCCTAGAGCTAGTCCGTCAACATCCCGGCATCAACGGCATCATGATCGGGCGGGGAATTTTTAGCGATCCGTTTTGCTTCAGAGAAAGGGAATTATCGTCGGGCATTGAAGATAAGCGGGTGGCAGTCGGCGGGGCGGCGCCCGCTTCTGAACAAATCTCTGATTTTTCAGAAGAAGGGGCGGACCGACTGACAGGACCCGCGTCTAGCGACCTACGTGCCGTCGCAGACGGCGACGACGGGAGCGATAATAACAAAAAGGATCTTATCAACTTACTCCATTACCACCTCGACCTCTTTGACCGCTACCAGCCAACCCTCGGCCGCCCCTTCGAAACCCTCAAACGCTTCTTCAAAATCTACATCCGCGACTTCGACGGCGCCAAGGAACTGCGCGACCAATTAATGCGCACCAAAAACACCGACGAAGTCCGCCAACTACTTGAAAATATATAGTATTTATGTTATAATAAAAAGATGGAAGAGCGTCTAAACCTTAGTACGAATTTTATAACACCAGAACAGACCCAAAAAGGTAGAGGCTTAACTCGGAAACTAGGCGAGCTAAGCACCAACCAACTATTGCTCATTACCGAAACCGAAACGCCCGAGCAACTATCGAATACTGCGCATCTAACTGTGCGTCCTGACTATAGCGAAGGTCGCCGCGAAAGTTTCTTTGGGGTTTGGTTTGCGGACATGACGATACACGGCAAGGGCGGAAGTGAAGACGACACCTTAGCAAGACAACCCGTGGCTATCAAGCCGCTAGATATACCTAGTCTCGCAGCTCAGGAGCTCCGTACTGCCACCGACATCAACAGTCACGATCAACGACGACTAACATTCCAACCAATAGGTTTTGCAAACATAGGTAGGAGTGATGGCAGTAGCAATCTATCTATCATCACTGAATTTGAAGAAGGCGTAACAAGCTTTGATAATGTTTTGTATAAAAGTGAAAAACTAGACGATGGTACTGTAGCTTGGGCGCTAGGCTGTGCTGCTAGAGGCTTAATAATTTTGCACGACTTAGGCTATGAACATGGTGATTATCAAGTCCAGAACACTGCCTATGACACCGGACTTCAACCGCGAATTATTGATATAACTAGCTCTAAGAAACGAAACAACCCGCGAGACTTTACTGGAGACCTTAAAACATATATAGGCTCGCTATCATATTTCGATACGCGCAAACCAGTAGCATCCAGAGAACAAATACTAGATTGTTTTCTAGCACCATATCGCGAAGAAATTCTGAATATGTTCCCGCGCGGCCACCTACGGCACGAGATGTATGACATCATAGACTGCATGGCAGCAACAACCGACGACATATTATCGCCATCTGGCAACAATAGATCATAAGTAGCTATAATTATCGCCGACGATGGCGGCGGCGCAAGCCAGCCACGTGCAAACGTACGCGGTGGCGATCGACCAGCTGGTGAGCCTTTTCGAGCTCAACCTGATCCTGAGCCTCATCGCGCATTTTGAGAGCGCGCTCGAGAGCGGCCTGAGTCTCGGCTTCAACGATATCGTCGCCGTGCTCGGCTTCGTCGACTAAAATCCGCACGCGCTGCTGGTTGATTTCAACCACGCCGCCGCTAATCGCAAAGTATTCCAGTTGGTCATCGCTATCGGTTTTCTGGCGGCGGACCGCTACCGCGCCAGGCTGCGCCACTGCTACTAGCGGTTCGTGACTCGGGAAGACTGCGATTTGCCCTTCGGTAGTTGGTATCATTACCTCGTAGACTGGCTCGTCGAGCTTAACGCCAGCTAGCGTGATTAGTTGAAACTGCATCATCTCGAGCTTAGTCCTTCTTCTCGCTGAGCGGCACTGGCGACATATAGAACCAGCTTTCTGGCTTGTCGTCGTATTTGCCGTCGAGAATGTCTTTAGCGTCCTTGATGGTATCTTCTAACTTGAAGTAGCTACCAGGATTGCCAGTGAATTGCTCGGCAACGTGGAACGGCTGTGCCAAGAAGCGCTGCAAGCGGCGAGCCCGCGCCACGGTTTGTTTTTGGTCGTCTGACAACTCCTCCATACCAAGGATGGCGATGATATCTTGCAGCTCTTTATATTGCTGCAGCACGCGCTGGACTTCTCGTGCCACCGCATAATGCTCCTCGCCAACAATCTCTGGATCAAGCGAATTCGAACTGGAATCCAACACGTCCACGGCCGGATAAATACCAATTTCCGTCAGAGCGCGATTCATCACGATAGTGGCATCCAGGTGGGCAAAAGTGGTCGCTGGTGCTGGGTCGGTCAAGTCGTCAGCCGGCACGTAGACAGCTTGGACAGAGGTGATCGAGCCTTTTTTGGTGCTAGTGATACGCTCCTGCAGGGCGCCCATTTCTTGCTGTAGGTTCGGCTGGTAGCCAACCGCGCTCGGCAAGCGGCCCAATAGCGCTGATACTTCGGCGCCCGCTTGGGTAAAGCGAAAGATATTGTCGATGAATAGCAGCACATCTTTACCTTCATCGCGGAAGGACTCGGCAATTGCTAAGCCCGATAACGCCACGCGCAAACGAGCTCCAGGCGGTTCGTTCATCTGGCCGAATACTAGCGAGGTTTTGTCCAGCACGCCAGCGTCTTTCATCTCGTAATAGAGGTCGTTGCCTTCGCGGGTTCGCTCGCCGACACCCGCAAAAACCGAGTTGCCTGAGTGAAACTTAGCAATATTGTTAATCAGCTCTTGAATAAGGACCGTCTTGCCGACGCCAGCGCCAGCGAACAAGCCAGCTTTACCGCCCTTGGCTAGCGGTGCAATCAAGTCGATAACCTTGATACCAGTTTCGAGGATCTCAGTTTTGTTGGACTGTTCGGTCAACGCCGGCGGTTGGCGGTGAATCGGCGCCCGCTTGGCGCTCTTGGCAATCTCGCGGCCGTCGATTGGTTCGCCAACTACGTTGAACATGCGGCCTTGCGTGTCTTCGCCAACCGGCACACTGATCGGCGCGCCAGTCGCCGTAACAACTTGGCCGCGGCGCAATCCGTCGGTGTTTTGCAAACTAATCGTACGTACTGTCTGTTGGTCTAGATGTTGCGCTACTTCGAGCGTAATCGTCTGCTGGCCGCGCTCGACCGTCAACGCTTCGTATATTTCTGGCAACGAGCCATCATCAAACTCAACATCGACCACCACGCCCATGATTTGGATGATTTTTCCTTGGTTTTTACTCATAGTAACTCCTTTTTTTATCATTTCATCGCCTCCACGCCAGCGCTGATCTCGGTCAGTTCTTGGGTGATTGCGCTCTGGCGTTCCTTATTCATTTCTAGCGTCAAGTCGGCTACTAAGTCGCTAGCGTTATCAGTGGCGTTCTTCATCGCCAGCATTCGCATGCTATGTTCGCTAGCACGCGAGTCAAGCAGTGCTTGATACAAACGAGCGCTAATCAGCCGGTAAGCTATATCATCTATGATATATTTAGGACTTGGTTCAAATTTAGCTTCGCGAATATCATCGCTAATTTCATCGTCGGGCACAAAGCCGGCGGGGAACAAGCGGACGATATCAGCTTTCTGTGTCATGCTACTAACAAAGCGCGTGAAAATCACGTCGACAGCATCGACAGTACCAGCCTCGAACATGTCTTTGGCAGTGTTGAGAATAGCATGAAACTGCGCGCCTGGCACGCGGTCAGGCAGATCCTCGTAGGTACCGACGATTTCAGTATCTTTGATGCGCGTTGCTGCTTGAGCGATTTTGCGGCCGATAGCGATAGTTTTGTTAGCGATACCCGATTGGTCATCTTGATGCAGTTCATGCAGATAGGTCTTGATGATATTAGCGTTATAAGCGCCAGCCAACCCCTTGTCGCTTGCTGCCACAATCAGCAAGCGCGCTTTGACTGGCCGCTGCACGAACCAACGGTGATTATCGGTCGCACCTTGCTGCGCCAAGTACGCCAGCAGCTCGCGTGCTGCCGCTGTATAGGCTTGAGAGCTTTTGGTCGCCTCTTGAGCGCGGCGCATCTTGCTAGCTGCCACCATCTGCATAGCTTTGGTGATTTGCCGAGTGTTCTTGACCGAACGAATACGCGATTTAAGCTGCTGAGTCGACGGCATCTAGTTAGTCCTCAAATCCTTTAGCAACTGCTAGAGCTGCGTCCTTGACAATCTTGGCGATAGATTTGTCCTCGCCAAATTTTTTATCGCCTCGGTTTAGCGCTTTCATCTCAGCTTTGTGGTTCGTCCACAAGCGAGCCAGCAAGTCAGCCTGCGCGTCTTTAATCTTGGCGGCTGGAACTTCATCAAAATAGCCCTCGCTAACCGCAACGATGCTAACGACCTGTTCCCAGACGCTCATCGGCTGATACTGCGGCTGTTTAAGCAATTCGGTTAGGCGCTGGCCGCGTTCAATTTGCGCCTTGGTCTCGGCGTCGAGATCGCTGCCAAACTGTGCGAAACTAGCTAATTCGCGGAATTGGCTGAGGCCAAGTTTAAGGTTGCCGCTGACACTCTTCAGCGCTTTGGTCTGAGCCGCACCGCCGACGCGCGACACCGACAAGCCCGCACTAATCGCCGGGCGAATACCTTGGTAGAACAGGTCAGTCTCCATAAATATCTGGCCGTCGGTGATGGAAATAACATTAGTCGGAATATAAGCAGAAATATCACCAGCCTGCGTCTCGATAATCGGCAGAGCAGTCAAGCTGCCAGCACCTAGTTCGTCCGATAACTTAGCCGATCGCTCCAGCAGGCGCGAGTGCAAATAGAACACGTCACCAGGGTAAGCCTCGCGGCCCGGCGGGCGGCGCAACAGCAGCGACATCTGGCGATAAGCGACTGCGTGCTTAGTTAAATCATCATAAATCATCAAGGCATGCTTGCTATTATCACGGAAATATTCGCCCATAGCAGTGCCAGCATACGGCGCCAGATAGAGCAGGGAAGCTGGGTCGCTCGGACTAGTCGCCACCACGATAGTCTGATCCATCACGCCTTCGGACTTCAGGCGTTCAACTAGGCGAGCAATTTTGCTGAGCTTCTGGCCGACCGCTACGTAGATATTGACTACACCGGTTTTCTGGCGGGCTTGATTAATCATCGTATCAAGCGCAATGGCGGTTTTACCAGTCTGGCGGTCGCCAATAATCAGCTCGCGCTGGCCGCGGCCGATCGGGAACATCGCATCGACGCTCATAATGCCCGTCATCAACGGCTCATGAACTGACTTGCGGCCCATTACGCCGATAGCTTCGCGCTCAACCAGACCACGCTGCTTTGATTTGATTGCTGGACCGCCGTCAAGCGGTTCGCCCAGCGGATTAACTACGCGTCCCAACAGCTCTTCGCCGACTGGTACGCTCAGCACTTCGCCTTTTAGTTTGACTTTATCGCCAGCGGAAACACCTTGGTCGCTGCCTAACAGCACCGCGCCGATTTCGTCTTCCATCAAGTTCAAAGCAAAGGCTTCAACCACACCCTCGGCCGTTTGGATCTCCAGAACTTCGCTATAACCAGCCTCGCGCAATCCATGCACCCACGCCACGCCGTCGCCCACGCGAGTCACAATACCAACTTTTTCTAAACCTTCAGACACCTCGAGCTGGGCAATCGCCTGGCGCAGTTCGTCCGACAATTCTGTCACTGTAATATCAGCCATTCTTTTCCTTTACTTTATACCCTTGAGGGTTGTTAGTTTATGTATCACTGTGCCGTCAAACTGGCTGCCTGGCAGCTCAATCTTGAAGCCGCCGATAACGCTCGGGTCAATCTGTTCGCGAATATATAGTTTGGCGCCAGTCGGCGTAAATTGCTTAACAATTGCTTGCTTATTTTCTGGCGAGAGCGGGCGAGCAGTCGTAACCGTCGCTACAACAGCGCCGCGCGACGCTAGCGCCTCTTCAATAGCCGCCACCACTTGATTGAGATCGCGCACACGGCCAGTTTCGATCAAATAGGCTGCTAACTCTTTGATAAGACGCTTCTTATCGCCGCTTGCAAGCAATTGGCCAGCCACATACGCTGCTAATCTTCGCTGCGATATAGTACTGGCCGCCACGCTACTTGATCTCCTCTAGTTGTTTTTTGATCAAGCTAGTGTCTTTGCTTGGATCGACCGTATCCAGTGTAACTTTTCTGGTTGTATCGACCACTAGGTCTACCATCTGGTCGCGCAAATCTTTCTTGGCCTGGGCGACTTGCGCCCTGACATCGTTGCGGGCCGACTCGATAATGGCGTCAGCTTGGTTCTTGGCCTTTTGTTCGGCTTCAGCAACCATTTCAGCCGCTTCATTCTTGGCAGTAGCAACAATAGTTCGCGACTCTTGCTGGGCCTTTTTCAGCATAGCGGCCGTGCGCTTTTCGCTTTCGCTTGCCGCTTTTTTAGCTTGCTCGGCAGCCTCTAAACCTTCTTTGATAGACTCGTCGCGCTTATCAAGCATGGCTAGAATAGGCGGATAAACCCATTTTTTCAGCACTAGCAGCAAGACCGCAAAAGCAACCGTTTGCAGCACGAACAACCGCCAATCAATTCCTAGTGGCCCCAATAGGCTATCGCTTCCAGCTCCAGCCGATGCAAAGTAGTGCAAGTTATTCACGCGCGCGAATCCTTACATCACTTTGCCGACAATAGCTGCCACGAAACCGATAATCGCCAGAGCGTCGATAAACGAGATACCGAGAATCATCATCGTGCGCAAATCGTTGATTTTTTCTGGGTTGCGGCCAGCAGCTTTCATCGCCGAAGCGCCAATCCAGCTACAGCCGATAGCTGCAAACGATGCAGGGACGATATAAGCTAGCGTAAATGCTATAGTTTCCATAATATTTTTCTCCTTATGGTTTAGTTATTACCTAAATTTATTTTACTCCCTCGGCCGTTAATTTCATGCCGGAAGAAGTCGAAGAATCATCATGCGTTTGTTTTTCCTCATCACCGCCGTGATGCGCCAAACCGAGCGATATAAACACTGTCGAAAGCATAAAGAAAATATAAGCCTGAATACCGCCGATAAACAGCTCAAAAATATAAAATGGCTGCAGAACCGCAGGCATCGCAACTTGCGCTAGATAAGCAATCATAGCAATCAATATTTCGCCCGCCAGCACGTTGCCGAACAAGCGGAACGACAAACTAAGCAAGCGCGAAAACTCCGCTACAAGCTCCAGAATACCAACAAACGACATAATCGGGTCGCGCAACGGATTAACGAAGTAACGCTTCAAATTACCAACAAAACCCAGCTCGCGCGCAGCATACACCTGCGCCATCACGATAGTTACCGTCGCCAGCGCAAACGTCATATTTAAATCGGCATCCTGACCGCGGAACAGCGGCGTATGGCCGACAGTTATCGGCCCGACAATCGGTAGCAAACCGAGCCAATATTGTCCGGCTATGAAGAAAAACATCGTCATTACCAGCGGCGCCACTCGGCGAGCCCACTTTTGGTTAGGAATCACTTGTCCGACCGTCTTATACAATCCTTCTATGCACCAAAGAGTTAAGCGCGTTGCGAAGTTCGATTTTTTGCGGCCAAGCACCGCTGCTCGCGTACGAAACATTAGCCACACCAGAAGCACCAATCCTAGAATGCCAACCAGATTAGCATTAGTTATTGGTAAACCGGCGATTGAAAACACTTCGTCGGCCTTGACCGATATATGGGGTAGCGCCGCGAACATCATTTCTTATTAACCTTTTTTATCTGTTGCCGCACCAAAATCGCTGCGGCGGCCGCGCCTACCGCAAACCCGATGAACATCAACCACGGCTTACTATTAAATAAACTATCCAGCCACAAGCCAGCAAAAAACAAGCCAAGCATTGGTACATACATCCTCCACGTCACGCCGACCATAGCCAGTCCTAGCGATGTAAAAGTTTCTCGAGATACAGTATTATCAGAAGTCCGCGTCTCGGCGGTATTGTCAGCCCCACTGGTCATAGCGCTATTGTAGCAGTATGAGCCGCTATATGTAAAGTGTATAATTTAAGACATTATGCCTAGACGAAACCGCACCCCTAAACATACACCGTACCAAAACAAAAGCGCTCGCGCGCCGCAAAAGAAACGTTTCGCTAGCCGGCAAGCCGCTCTAAACGCCATCAAAGAGCTGCAAAAATACCACCTCGACCTCGAGCTTGACATTTATCAATCGCCAGCTGACGGTGGGTGGTATTTGACTAGCCGTACATCTAGCGCCGATAAATAGCTTGCATACGCTAGATGTTGTGTATATAATGATTGTAATTAACGAAGGGGGATAATTATGGACGACCAGACGAGCCATCGAGACGACCAAAACGATCAAGACGATCAAGATAATCAAGTAATCATTTACAGCGCCGCGTGGTGCGCGTACTGTAAAACCGAAAAAGAATACTTAGACAAATTAGGCGTGAAGTATACCGTTCGCGACATCGACGAAGATGAGGGTGCAATGGATGAACTTCTCGCTAAAGTTGGCGACAAATCTAGCAGCATACCTGTCACCGACATCGATGGCGTAATCATTCGCGGCTTCAATCGAACCAAAATTGACGCTACACTCAAGGAGAAAGGGCTTATTGGCTAGATAGATAATCTACTGCGTCTGTATAGTACGGGTCGGCACCTGAGAATTTAGGCAGAGACTTCAACTCCTCCGGTGTTATCCAGCGGTAGCTTTTATGTTCCCAACTTAAAGCGACTTTCGCGTCCGGTTCGGTGAGCTTTGCTTCAAATAATACATGTGTTGCTTGCTGGTATTGTTTAGTAAATAGCTTCTTCAATTTATTTGGATTAACGGATAGTCCTGTCTCTTCCTGTATTTCGCGCGCTACTGCTGCTTCTGGTATTTCTTCCGGCTCAACCTCTCCGCCGGGAAAATCAATATGTCCGGGAAACAGCGGATGCGTATTGCTTCTATACAGCACCAAATATAATCCTTCAGAATTCCGCACCAGCGCCTTTGCGACTACTTTAACCATATTATTACTATACTTTAGCGCACATAAATCTCACAACCTTTACTTAGCATCTGTATCTGCATATCCAATCGGCTTCTACCATAGCTGTAGTAATCGCGTTACGTAAACCTTGCATTTCACCCCTAATCTATGCTAAAATACCGAAGTTAATATCAAATCACATGAAAGGTGAGTAATGAGTCTGAGTCGAATCGGAAAACTGCCGGTGGTTATTCCGGCCGGTGTGACAATCACGGTTGACTCTGGCGATGT
>CAJPLU010000009.1 GCA_905371595.1 Candidatus Saccharimonadota bacterium | reverse complement strand
ATTTGTTGGTATGACGGCGCTAGAAGCTCGTAAACGCGTTTTAGCAGCACTCGAAATAGACGAATTGCTGCGCGGCGAAAAAGATATCGAACACCAAGTTGGACATTGCTACAAATGCGGTTCGGTCATCGAGCCGCTCGCCAAAGAGCAATGGTTCGTCAAAATGCGCCAATTGGCCGATAACGCTATCGCAGCGATTGAGCGCAAGGAAGTGACGTTTACCCCTGAAAATAAAGGCGATGTTGTCATTAAATATCTCAAAGATATCAAAGACTGGAATATCAGCCGCCAGATACCGTGGGGCATTCCGATTCCAATGTTTCAGTCCAAGACCAATCTAGACGATTGGCGCTACAGCACCGAAGTCGATAAGAAAGAAATCGTTGTAGATGGTACAACGTATCGCCGCGAGGAGGATACGCTTGATACTTGGTTCAGTAGCGGTCAGTGGCCGTATATCACTACCGATTATTTGGATGCTGGCAAGCTAGCCAAGTATTACCCGAATACCGTCATGGAGACAGCGGGCGACATTTTGTTTGCGTGGGTAGCGCGGATGATTATGCTGGGTCTGTATCGGACTGGCCAGGTGCCGTTCAAGCATGTGTACTTGCATGGCTTAGTGCTTGATGAAAAGGGTATCAAGATGAGCAAAAGCAAGGGCAATGTCATCAATCCGATGGAGACAGTGGCGAAATATGGCTCGGATGCACTGCGTATGGGTATCATTGCTAGCCGCAGTGCTGCTCAGCCGCAAGCGTTTAATACTGGCAAGGTGGTGGCAGCCCGTAATTTCTGCAACAAGCTGTGGAATATTGCTCGCTATACTGAAAATTTGGTTGGCGACCGCACGCCAGCAGTTAGTCCGCAACTACAATCGCTAGCCGATCATTGGATTGCTCGCCAACTAGACGAGGCAGCACAGTCGCTAGATCGACAGATTGCGACCTATCATTTTGCCGAGGCCGGCGAGACGATTTATCACACCGTTTGGGATGACGTAGCCGATTGGTATATCGAGGCTAGTAAGGTCGAGCAAAATATCGACATGAACGCGTATGTTTTAGACACAATTTTGCGGTTAACACACCCATTTGCGCCGTTCTTGACCGAAACAATTTGGCAGGCTTTGCCGTGGCACGATACGATTTTGGCTAGCGAAACTATGCCAGACCGCCTGGAGTACGACGATATCGCTGCTGCTGCATTCGGCCGCTTGAAAGATTTAGTATCAGAAGCACGCTACGTAGTTAGCGAACTGCCGGGCAATAAACGTTATGGTCTGTTGTATATGGACGATTCGCTGGTGGCTGATAATATCGAACTTGTCAAGAAGCTAGCGCGCGTTACCTCGGTAGAACATGTTGACCAGGCTAGGGGATTGCGCTTGGCTGCTAGCGGGCGAGACGTTTGGCTAGACATTGACGACGAAACACTTTACGAGCATCAAGCTAACCTCGAGAAACGTTTAGCCGAAGAACGCCAGCATATCCGGACGCTCGAGACGCGCTTGGCAAACGATAACTATGTAGCCAAAGCTCCAGTGGCTCTGGTCGAGGAGTCGCGCAAGACACTCCGTGAAAAACAAGAACTAATTACCCGGCTACAGAACGAGCTGCAAGTTGTGTCGAATAAGTAAAAGCTAGTCGATAACTGGCAAATTTGCGTTATCAAAAGCGTGCCGGCCGCCTTCTTCTAATAAGGCTAAAATGTTTTTGTGATGATGACGGCGATCTGGCGAAATACTAGGCGATTGGTAGCGAAAACTATTGCTGAGCATGCCTTCTGAGAGATTATGCTCGGAATGGGCGTGCTGCATTCGCGACTCGTTGATGGTTCGCAAATCTTGCGAACTGAGCTTTTGCATGGAATGATCATGCGTCAAACTGATATCAATAGCATGCCCGAAATGCCCGTCGTGGACAGCAACGCCGCTAGCTATCAGCAGACTGAGTGCGGCGAATAAGACGTTAATGATGTGAGTAAAATATGTCATAATTATGTTTGTTTTAAGGTATTGTGCTTACAAATATAGCACAAGTATGATAAAAAGTCAATAGTATGTCATAAAAATAAGATTATAAGTTAGTCTAAGGCAGTGTTCGAACGATTCGCAAACAGATTACCGCTAGGTTTTAGCGCGCAGGTTGGCTATCTACTGGTGATGATATTTGCCACCGCGAGCAATCTCTTGAGCTCGGTATAGCTGCTCGGCGAGGATCAGTCGCACTAACTGATGTGGAAAGACTAATGGCGACAGTGACCAAACCAGGTTAGCACGCTGTGTCAGTGCTGCGCTGACACCAAAGGCGCCGCCGATAACTATCGTGATATTTTTACCTTGCACAAAGAGCTCGTTTAGCTGGCGCGATAGGGCAGGCGAGTCAAACATCTGGCCGCGTTCGTCGAGCAGAATTACGAAATCTTGGGGATGTAAACGCGCTAAAATTCGCTCAGACTCCTCTTGGCGGGCCTGCTGGCCGTCTAGCTTGCTATGCGGTATCAATTGCCATTCGAAGTTCCAGGGCTGCTTGCAGCGCGTTTGGTAGCGTTTGATGCCGTCGGATACCCAATCCTCATGCTTTTTACCAACTGCGACAACAGTGATCATATGGCAATCAAGCGCTCTTTGATGCTGTTGGCGATATTATCGAGCCGTTCGTCTGAAATATCGACAGGGTAGTCGTGATGGAGCTGCAAGGTGTCGCGGTCATACAACGGCACTAGATGGATATGGGCGTGCGGTACGTCGAGGCCTTCAACGACTACGCCGACGCGCAGGGGGTTGAGTTCGGCCTGGATAGCCTGAGCGATATTTTTGGCAGTTTGCCAGAGGTGAGCGTAAGTCTCGTTGTCGAGGTCCCAAATCAAATCAATTTGCTCTTTGGGCACCACTAGCACATGCCCGTCGCTGAGCGGATTGATATCTAGAAAGGCAATAACGTCATCGTCTTCGTAAACTTTGCGGCAAGGGATTTCGCCTTTGATAATTTTGGTAAAGATTGAATCGTCCATGATTACTCCTTGTTTATCATAGTTTTTAGTTTATCAGACGCGTAGTACAGCACGGAAGCCCCCTGCTTAACAGAAAAGGTCAATCCTAGATTCAAGAGGCCTTTTATATCTTTATCGGCAGTCTGGCGAGAGATAGCGTTTAATTCTGCGTGCGAGGAAATGGTAGCGTAATGGCTATCGTCAGATATTAAATAGTATATAATTTGTTTTTGCCGGTCATTAAGGTTTTTGATAGAGTGAAGTTTCTTGGTTATAGCGCTATTTTCTTCATCGGTTCTTTTAGTATAATCTCGAAATTCCTTGATAGCCTCCAGAACTTTTTCGGTGTGATAATTAAAAAAGTAGGTAAAATCATATGAATCTTGTTCGGCGTAAATATAAGCGTAGGCGTACTGTGCTGGTGCTCGCTTAATGACTGTAGAAATTGGAAAATAAGCTAGCGCCCAATAACCGTTTTTCAGCATATACCAATAAAACAAGCTACGCGCTAAACGTCCATTGCCGTCAGTGAAGGGGTGTAGATACCCTAGCCAAAAATGCAGCACGGTTGCTTTGACTAACGGGTGGATAAACTTACTGTTGTCGTTGGCATATTCTATCAAGCGATCAAGTTCATGCTCGACGAAACTTTGGTTTGGTGGTACATGGGCAACTTTTTCGTTGAACCAGACGACTATATTATCGCTGTCTTTGCGAAATCTACCTGAATCGGCGTCGGGAATCGTGTGGCGGGTTAGCTCTTGATGCAATTCTAAGAGTAAATTTTTCGATAGACTGCGTTCGACGAAATTTTCTTCGATTTTCGATAAAGTTCGATAGTTATTGAGAATCATCCAGTCGCTTTTGTTGCGCGGCTTGATGTTGTCGGCTATCATATGCTTAGCATAGCGCCGAGAAGTGTCTGCGCCTTCGAGCTGGCTTGATGCGATAGCCTCCTCGAGTATGCCTCTCGCGATATATTTTTGTCGTTCAGATCGGGTAGTAATTGCCGGCGTATTTGTGAGAAATTGTCCGCCAGCATACATATCGACGGTTCGCTGCGCTTCATCAACTTTCTCTTGTCTAACCCAGCCGAAATAAGCGCCGTTTTTAGCGCGAATGGGCGTCGGCTGCGAGTTAAAACGCCTAACAGTGTGGGCTAGCTGCCACGACTCTGCTGGGGTAAGCTTAGGAATCGGATCAACAAAGCGTGCCTTATCCCAGTAAAGGTATTTTGACTCGTTGACTGCTTGCAAGTAAGGAGCTGCGGCTGCGGATTCATTAAAATACATGTCGATTAGATCTAATCGGCGTTTCGTAGATATAGTAGGTTGTTCTCGGATGATTACAAAATCTTTTTCCATAATATGTATATATTTGACACCATAATGGTAGCATAATGTAAAAAATATGTAAAGTATATGTATGTAGTTTACATATTTTTAACATATTAGCAAAAATGAGCAGCGTAGGGTATAATTACCTATGCAAGGAGAGGTGGCCGAGTGGTTGAAGGCGCACGACTCGAAATCGTGTATGCGGCAACGTATCGCGGGTTCGAATCCCGCCCTCTCCGCCAGGAAATAGCATGAATTTTTATACCGATTATGTTCTTGGCGAAAATTTTTAGATTGACTGCTTGCAAATATCGGGGTATTTATCGCGTCAGTACTAGTTGTGCTCATGGATTATTTGAATAGTGACGGGTGTAAGAATTACCTAGTATTCTGGTAATTTATCAATTAGCTCTAGCAGCTTTTCCCACGAAGCTCTGTCGGTGTGGTTGCGATCGACAACATCAGCATAGTATCGTATTGCATAAATATCTGGATAACTTGGGGCTGAGATCCATTCCTGCACATCCAGTGGATATGCTAACTGATCAGAAACTCCAATAGCCGCACCATAATCAGTGGTCAATAGGTCAAGCCCATCATGTCTAATTTGATCTGCCCAATATTTGCAGTGCTTGACTGCTTGTTTGTAGGTCATTTGAGGGTGATTATTTTTACCGTATTCTTCTGGCAGATCATCAATTAGTTCCAATAACTTTTCCCACGAAGCTCTGTCGGTGTAATTATTGTCAATGTTTATAGCATATGTACGAACTCGATACAAAGGATAATATTTTTGCGGATCAATCCAAGTCTGCATATATAGTGCATAAGCTAACTGATCAGAAATCCCAATAACTTCACTGTAATCAGTAGTTAATAAATCAAGTCCTTTATACCTAATTTTGTCCGCCCAGTATTTGCAGTATTCAACTGCTTGTTTGTAAGTCATTTGAGGGTATTGGCTACTGCTACTATTCATATTTACCATTATAATGACTTTTGTTGATTTGTTTTACGCGTCTCAATCTCGTCAGCAATCGCAAATAGTGCCCGCCAGTCCTTTGGTTTGTCAACACCTTTGTCTAGGCTACTCAATATAGACAACATCTCATCAAGAGCGGGATCCAACTCGACTGTCGAGTCTTGTAACATCAAACTAAGTAATTCATCGATGACACGTTCAGACCTAGTTTGCGGATAGCGCGCGCCAGGTTGGCTGTAATCTCCGCACTTACACAATTCCGCGACATCCATAGCACGCGCAACTTGAATTAATGCTAGTACTTTAGTAGTATTGCCATTTTGAACTATGCTATCTGGCACTTTCTGTATCATTCTATCTATACTATAAAACATCTACGTAAGTGAGTCAGTTTTTCGTCATGGCTCAGGTATGTATATCACAGCTCTAATCGTTATACTTGTGTTTCAAAGCTACGTTGTTATTTGGTCCGCTACCAGGTTTGTAGCGATCATGATGCTAGCTCTCGCAGAAATACCCTTCGCTCAAGCGTCTGGAATCTAAAGTGATAAATTGGACATACATCGATCTAAATACAGCAAAGAGCGTCCATACATTCTCTAATATATCGGTCTATCAACTCATGGAATTAGCTAAAATAAGCCCTCAACGACTTATCTTTGTTTAGCTCCGCTTATGAGTCATGAGCTTTTGGCAAGAATTTCTGAATAGATCGCTCACATTGATTAAGCAGTTTGACATTAAGCGGCACTGGATTATTATTGTTTAAAGAATAATACCTCTGGTCACATATACTAGCGAGATCATCCCACGATACAACAGACGAATCCTCGAGACCGCGCGCCAACGAGAACGCAAAGCTATCAAGATATTCAAGGACATCTGAATTATCGGCATTTTCACGAATCATTTGAATCATATCACGTGCTAGAATCGCCTGTTCATTTTGCTTCATAATCTTATTCCGGTTTTATAATTTATCGATTAGCTCTAGCAGCTTTTCCCATGATGCTCTGTCGGTGTGGTCATTGTCAACAGTAACGGCGTATACGCAAACTTTATATAGAAGAGGATATTCTCGTGAATTAATCCAAGTCTGCATCTCCAAAGGATACGCTAACTGGTCAGAAACCCCAATAGCTGCACCATAATCAGTGGTCAATAGGTCAAGCCCATCATGTCTAATTTGATCTGCCCAATATTTGCAGTGCTCGATTGCTTGTTTGTAGGTCATTTGAGGGTATTGGCTGCTGCTACTATTCATATTTATCATTATAATGGCTTGTGATTCGTTTTGCGCACTTTGATTTCGTCAGCAATCACAAATATCGCACGTTAGGTTGAATATAATTACCTTGTTGGCAAAGTGTCTCCGTTGATATAGCTCGCGCGGCATGAATCAGCGCAAAAATCTTGGCGATATTTTTGGTACGAGGAAGGAAAATGTTGCGCTTATGCTAAAGATTGCAAGGTTATTGTATCAATTAATCTGGCTTAATTTTTCCTTAATCTCGTGTATGATATTGGCAGCATACTCCGTGTCTTCAGTTGTTTCAAGTTCGGCACCCAATTCGGCAATTTCGTCGAGCAGTGGATAGTGATCCTGGAACACATCCCCCCAATCATCGCGCGCAAGTGTTGCGCCCACGATATAACTACCGAGACGGTCGAGTGGCTCATTTTTGCTGTTTTGCAGTATATGCTTGATTTTATCTACTACAATCTGCTTTCTATTGTCATACATAAGACTATCATAACATGAAATTACCCCCATTTCTGGGGGCAATTCGCATCCTTTCTACACTAGCGGTTGGGACGCCACTCCGAGAACAACTCGTTGCCATTCTCGTCAATGATCAAGTGGTAGTGCTCACGCTTGTTGTACTTATCGAAGATCAGCACATCTGTCACGATACTGTCATGTCGGTGATCGTATCCCGACCGAACCGCGACCTTAAAATCAGAATCTTCATACTGTACCGAGCGTTGCGTGACCTGAGTTTTCGCCCACTGATTCATCGCCATTTGCGCCATCCGAAGAGTAGCGCTTTCGCGGCGGTTTTCGGTGAAATTCTGCGCACCATGTGGATCAAACGGATCGCGCCTATACGTTACGGTTCCGCCCGGATCCATGACATAGTGTCCGTGACCAGGACCATCAGGCTTGCCAACTCCACCGAAGTAGATGTTGGTGTTGCCATCTGAGTCTGTCGAGATCCAAACGCTGTCTCGATACTGAAGCGGGACTCCAGCTTTTGCGGCGAGCGACTTTTTGTCTTCGCGTCGCTTTCGGCTTGCCGACTTCAACTCGTTGAGTCTAGCCTGGAAAGCCTTAGCGCACGAGTCAAATTCGGCCTTGGCACGCTTGAACTCAGATTGCGCGTGTTCATGCTCTGTTTTGGCAGACAGAAACGCCTGCCGAGCTCTAGCAAACTCGGCCTTAGCCACTTGGAAAGCTGGCTTAACAGCATCAAGCCGTTCACGAGCGCCGCGAATTTCAGCGACGAGCTGCCGCCGTTCGGCAACGCAGGTCTGAGACTCTGCTTTGTAAGCATGCCCCTGATCTGCGTACATACGTGCGCTAGCGCCGTCGTGCATATCGTGAGCCAACGAAGCCGACTCGAAAGCCGACTTCATGTTCTGATACGCCCGCTCTTGCTGAGCGTTCAGACTGTCGATACGCGGGCTGTTGGCCCGTTTGACAGACATGTAGGCCTCCCAGGCTGCCTGCTGATCTGCGTAGGCGACCTGTTTAGACTCGTAGGCACGGTTCATGACCGCGCGCGCCGAAGAGCGGTGCTCCCAGGCGGCTTGCTGAGCTTGCCAGGCTGCCTGCTGTCGCTGGCGGGCAGCCTCGCGAGCTGACCGCAAACGGTCAAGCTCAGCGTCTCGCTGGCGAGACATGGTATCATCCTCTCTGTAAAGGAGCGAAGTTACAGCGGTTACTGCAACTTTGCTATTTTACAACGTAAAGAGAATTTTGGCAATAGTCTGCTTAATAAGCGGCGAGCGTTACTTGCGGGCGAATATTTCTTTGGCGCTGAGTTTGCGGTTGTATTCGAGTGCGCCGAAGCGAAAGATACGTACGGCGATAGCCATGATGATGGTGGCAGAAACGGCCAGCAGGGCGATACCGATTACTGCTTCGCTGATTCCCAGGTTGCCGGCGGCGTTGCGCAGCATCAGTGGGATTGGCGATGTCAGTGGGAAGAGCGACAAGAATTTCACTAGCGGTGCGTCTGGCATTGATATGAACATTGAAACGGCATAAAGCGGGCCGAACAGCAAAATCATTACTACGCCGAAAAAACTGCCAGCTTCTTTGGCGGTTGGCACGGCGGCGCCGATAGCTACTAGCAGGCCGGTGAACATCATGAAGCTGCTAGCAAAGGCTAAAAAGCCGATGCCGATACGTAGCGGGTCGACTGGCAAGCTACTGAGGTCGACTGACGGTAGCTTGAGCTGGTCGTGGAAAAGCAGGTAGCTGATCAGCGCTGGCATGATAATCAACAGTCCTTGAACTATTGCTAGAATTATTAGCGAGATAATTTTGCCGACGATTAAGGTTCGCGCTTCGATGGTAGTGAGAATCATTTCGATAACGCGATTTTCTTTTTCTTCGGTGGTGCTAGTCAGCATCTGATTGCCAAAGAAGGTAATCAGGAAATAAAAGAGGATTAAAAAGATACCTGGCAGAATCATCTCTTGGACGCTGTCGTGGATTTTGCCATCGCGGTAGATAGTGCTGGTTGAGTTGATTTTGCCTTGGATAATTTTTTGAATAGCCGGATTAACTTCTGACTGAACAGAGGCGGCTAATAGACTATTGGCCAGACTGCCGTAGCGGCCGTTGTCAAAAATACCGACATCTTTACCGTAAACTTCAATTGATTGCTGGTCGAGATTCTTTGGATAGTAGATGTACGCATCAAGCTGGCCGTTTTTGACGCGGTCAATAGCGTTTTGTTTGTCGTTGGGATTAATTTCGGTGGCTTTCGAGGCGGCGATTAGCTGCGGTTTGACCATCTTTGATTCGTCGGTAATAGCAATGCTAAACGACTGGTTTTTGAGCTTTTCGGCAGCGTCGTTGGTAGCTTGATTGGACAAAAAGACCATCCCAAAAATTGCAGCAAACATCAGTGGAAAGCTAATCGCTAGAATCCAGAATGATTTTTTCTTGAGGGCACGAACGACCTCGAAACGAATGACAGTTGATAAATTATGCATTTTGCTTCTCCTCGTTGTTGTGGCTGTAGACTTGAACAAAGATATCATCGAGCGACTTGCCGCCAAATTGCTTGCGAACATTAGCGACTGTACCGTAAGCATGCGCTGTCCCGTCTTTGAGTAGTAGTATGCGGTCGCATAGGCGCTCAACTTCTTCCATCTGGTGAGTAATCATGATAACAGTGGCGCCTTTGGCCTGGTGTTCTTCGATGATTTCCATCAGTAGCCGGCGATTAACCGGGTCAAAGCCTTTGGTTGGCTCGTCGAGGATTAGCAGTTCTGGGTTATCGATGACTGTGATACCGAGTTGGACTTTTTGTTGCTGGCCACCCGAGAGCTTATCGAGGCGAGTTTTGGCTTTGTCGAGCAGGTCAACGCGCTTCAAAAAATCAAGCGATTTTTGCCGGGCGTCGAGGCGGCTCATGCCTTTGAGCTGGCCGAAATAAGTCATGATGTCGATAACCGGCTCTTTTTTGTAAAGGCCGCGCTCTTCGGGTAGATAACCTAGTTTGATGCCGCTTGATACCGAATAAGGCTTGCCGCCGACTAATAGCTCGCCAGCGGTCGGCTGATAAATACCGAGCAAGGCGCGAATGGTAGTGGTCTTGCCGGAGCCGTTACTGCCGAGAAAACCAAATGTTTCGCCGCGTTTGATCTCAAAACTTAAGTCTTTGATGACTTCGGTCTTGCCGAAACGCATCTTAAAATGAGTAATAGAAATAATAGGTTCCATATTTTCCATGATAGCATGGGCCAAACCAGTTGTGAAAATTACTAGCAAAAATGCTTGAAAAATCCATATTTAGCGTTTATGCTTGGTATACAGACGCTATATGTATAGTGTTTAGTAAAATAGACAAATATGCAAATAAATTGCGCAAAGCAGGCCCAGATGGCCTAGCTAGTTTTTTGTGCTCAAAAATAGCAGCTAAAAATAAGAAAGGAAACGATGGCAGATATTACAGTTGTGAAACGCGATGGTAGTAAGCAGCTTTTTGATGCGAACAAAATTAATTTAACTTTGCTGGCAGCTAGCGAAGGCTTGCCAGGCCAAATTGCGAAGGTAGCGCAAATAGCGGCTGAATTGCAGTTGACGCTGTTTGACGGCATTACTACCGAGCAACTTGATGAAGCGCTTATCCAGACGGCAGTCCAAAATGTCAAAGACGACCCGGACTTTGACTCAATTGCGGCGCGATTGCTGCTGCGAACTATCTACCAGCAAGTACTCGGCGATTATACTAACAAAACTGAGCTTAAAAAGCTGCATGCGCAAAAGTTTCCCATCTATATTCGCCAAGCCGCTGAAGAGGGTCTACTAGATAAACGAATGGCTGATTCGCAGCTATTTAACCTCAAAAAGCTGGCGGCGGCGCTTGATCCGAGCAAGGATTCACTTAGCAAATATCTCGGCGTAGTTACCAACCGCAATCGTTACGCGCTGCGGCGCCAAAGCGGCGATCCGATCGAGGTGCCGCAATTCACTAACATGCGTATTGCTATGGGTTTGAGTTTTAACGAAGTCAATCCGACCGAGGCGGCGATAAAATTTTACCGCCACATGGCTAATCTGGAATACAGTCCGGGCGGCAGCACGCGGGTTAACGCTGGCGGTTCGTTTCCGCAGCTAAGCAACTGTTTTGTCATGGAGGTTCAAGACGATATGGCTTCGATAGCCAAAAGTATTCGCGACACCATGTTTATCGCTAAAGGTACTGGCGGTATCGGCATTAGTATGAATAAATTGCGTGCTGCTGGTAGTCCTGTCAAAACCACCAATACCGAGTCAACTGGTCCGATTCCGTTCATGAAAATGATTGATACGGCGCTGTTTGCGGTGTCGCGCAAGGGTAAGAAAGCGGGCGCGGCAGCGGCGTATATGGAGAACTGGCACCTTAATTTTTCGCAGTTTCTAGATTTGCGCCAAAACTCTGGCGATCCGTACTTGCGGACGCGATTTCTAGATACGGCGGTGTTTATTTCGGATGAGTTTATGAAGCGCGTCCAAGACGAGCAGGATTGGTATTTGTTCGATCCGGCAGAAGTCAGCGACTTAAACGAACTATACGGCGAAGCGTTTAGCCGCCGCTACCAAGAATATATCAAACTAGCAGAAGCTGGTAAAATTAACCGATTTGAAGTCGTGCCGGCCCGCCAACAGTTCCGCCAGATTCTCAGTAGTTTGCAAGCGACTGGACACCCTTGGCTAACCTGGAAGGATGCCATCAATTTGCGGGCGCTCAACAATAACACCGGGACAATCCACCTCAGCAATTTGTGCACCGAAATAACTTTGCCCGAGGACGAAAATAATATTGCGACCTGTAATCTGGTTAGTATGAACTTGTCGGCTTTTCTCAATGCTGATAAAACTTGGGATTGGCAGCGGCTAGAGTCGGCGGTGCGGTCGGCTACGCGGCAGTTAGATAATCTAATCGACATAACCAATACGCCAATCCCTGAGGCGATGCGCAGCAACGAGCAGAATCGGGCGCTTGGGCTCGGCTATATGGGGTTGTCGGATGTTTTGGAGAAGCTAGAGATTAGTTACGAAAGCGAAGCTGCCTACGATCTGGTTGACCAGCTAACTGAGTTTATCAGCTACCATGCCATTGATGAATCGGCTAACCTAGCAGCTGAGCGCGGCAGCTATCCGAACTTTGCTGGCAGTGGCTGGAGTAAAGGCTTGCTGCCTATCGATACTGTTGATAAACTTACAACAGAGCGCGGCGTTAAGGTAAAAATTGATAGTAAATCGCGCTTGGATTGGGAAGCGCTGCGCCAAAAAGTCAAAAAAGGTATGCGTAACGCAACCTTGATGGCGATCGCGCCGACAGCTAATATTTCGCATGTGGCAGGTACGACGCCAGGACTTGATCCGCAGTTTAGCCAAATCTTTAGCCGCAGTACGCTCAACGGCAAATTCCTAGAGGTTAACGCTAATTTGGTACGTAAACTCAAACAACTTAATCTGTGGGAATCGCTCAAAGACGACTTGCTGGCGAATCAGGGCGATATTCAAGGTTTCGAGCAAATTCCGCAAGCAGTCCGCGATGTCTACAAAACTAGTTTTCAGCTGAGTCCATACGCCTTTATCGAGGTGGCGGCGCGAGCGCAAAAATGGGTCGACCAAGCGATTAGCCGCAATATGTATCTAGAGTCGCGCGATATTGATGAATATATCGAAATCTATTCAGAAGCGTGGCGCCGCGGTTTGAAAACGACATATTATCTGCATGTCAAACCGCGCCATCAATCCGAGCAAACCACCGTTACATCGCAATCAGTACAGAAAGTCCGTACCGACAGCGCGAAAAGGGTAGGCGGTTTCGGCTTTGCTCGACGCAAACAATCATAAACGTTGCTAAAATCACAATAATAAGGAGGAAATATGACGCAAACAACACAACCGCAAGGTATTTTGGGATCAGGCCTGCGCGACGGCTTGCAACTCAAGCCAGTACGCTACCAATGGGCAATGGATTTGTATAATCAGGCAGTTGCTAACACTTGGTTCCCGAATGAAGTACAACTAGTGCAAGATCTGGCAGCGTTTGAGAAACTGACCGACGACGAAAAACATGCGCTGAAAACGGTGATTAGTTACTTAAACCCAAACGAATTACTTATCAATAAGTCGTTAGCTTTTGGTATCTATCCGTACGTCAATGCCGCCGAGGCGCACTTATATCTGTCGAAGCAGATGTGGGAAGAAGCTAACCACTTTATGACCTTTGAATACATTATCGAAACGTTTCCGTTTGACCGCCAAGAAATTTACGCGGCAGGCTACGGCAAGAAAAGCCTGAAAGACAAATCTGACTTTCAGACCAAGTACGTCGGACGCATGCTGAATGATAAGCTGGATGTTACTACTACCGAGGGCAAAAAAGATTTTGTGCGTAATCTGGTGGCTTATAATATTGTACTCGAAGGCATTTGGTTTTATAGCGGTTTTATGGTTGGCATGAGTTTTCGCCGGCGTAATTTGCTGCGTAATGTTGGCAGCTTGCTAGATTGGATTACTAAGGATGAAAATCTGCATTTAACTTTCGGCATTAACTTGCTGTTGACAATTCTTGACGAGAATCCAGATTTGCAGACGCAAGAATTCGCCGACGAGATTCGCGATCTGATTTTGCAGGCGGTGGCGCTTGAAGAGGCTTACAACAAAGACATGCTGCCAAAGGGTATCTTGGGCTTGAATGCGGATTATGTGAACCAGTATGTCAAGTTTATGACCGACCGCCGTTTAGAAGAATTAGGCTTCGAGAAAGAATACAATGTAGCTAATCCAGCCAAGTGGATGGCGGCGGCCAACGATACGCTTGAATTAGTCAATTTCTTTGAAAGCACCAATACTAATTATGAAGTTAACACTGTAAAGTAGTAGTTTTAGTAATTGAATAAGCAGTTTATTAGCCTATAATGAATATAAGCAAAAGGGGGAAATAATGAATCCATCAGCGATAATTAACGACGACATGACGCTCGAGGAAAAACTCGAGGCGATTGAACGCGAGATAGCCAAAGCGCAAGCTGAAGCCGATCAAAAAGCTGAAGCTGACGGCCTGCCATCAGCGCCAATTGATCCGGCAACACTAACTATGTGCGAGGGCTGCCAATAGACACGCTACATATAGCGTACTCTAAGCGGTTATGCTATAATAAGGGCCCATGAAAGATCAATCATACATGGGCAAACAGACAAAATATATCTTCGTAACTGGCGGCGTTCTCTCGGGGGTAGGAAAGGGAATTACCGCTGCGAGCATCGGCGCGGTTCTCCAGGCCAAGGGTATCAAAGTGTCAATTCAGAAATGCGACCCGTATCTCAATGTGGATGCGGGTTTGCTTAATCCGGCAGAGCACGGCGAATGCTTCGTGACGCGCGACGGCGCTGAAACCGACTTAGACCTCGGGCATTACGAACGGTTTCTAGATATAGAGTTGACGCAGAAAAACGCCACGCTGGCGGGACGCTTATTATCAGAGCTGATTGCCGATGAACGCGCCGGTAAGTTTCACGGCAAAACTGTCCAGCTAATCCCGCACTTAACACATGCCATTCAAGAGTCAATTATTGCGGCTGGCGAAGGCAGCGATGTGCACATCGTAGAAATTGGCGGCACAGTGGGCGACTACGAGGGGTTAAGCTTCATCGAGGCGATCCGCGAATTTGCTCACAAAATCGGTAAGGAACGCTGCTTATACGCACATGTGGTTTATGTGCCGTTTATTGATACCAGTAAAGAGTTCAAGAGCAAGCCGGCGCAAAATGCCTTAAACGATTTGCGCGGTTTCGGTATCGTGCCAGAGATTGTGGTTGTCCGCAGCGACGAGCCAGCGCCTGAGTCAGTTGCTCAAAAAATTGCTTTGTACGGTGGCGTTGACTTGCCGGGCGTGCTGATGCTGCCAAATCTCGATACCGTATTTATGATTCCCGAGCGGATAGCCGCTAGCCCATTGATGACCATTCTCGATAAGTTCACTGGTAATTTTGCTCAGCCGAATCTCGCGAAATGGCAAGCGTTAACTCAATTGCAAAGCAAAAAGCCAACTGATATCGTGACTGTCGGTTTAGTCGCTAAGTATATGGAAAACAAGGATACCTATCTGTCGGTGACCGAGGCGCTCAAGAGTACGGCTTGGCATGAAAATGTTGGTTTGCATATCAAGTGGCTCAATGCCGAAACAGTTACCGAGCGCGATTTCGAGACGGTTGATGCTCTGCTGGTGCCAGGCGGCTTTGGTCCGCGCGGGATTGAGGGCAAGATTGCGGCGGCGCAGTATGCGCTTGAGCGCGACGTGCCATATTTGGGGATTTGCTTAGGTTTGCAGACAGCAGTAATTGCGGCGGCGCGGCGAGCCGGGCTTGACGATGCTAACAGCACGGAGTTTGACGATGCTACGACGCATGATGTGGTGTATATTATGCCTGGCCAAGAGGGCAAAGAATCGACTGGCGGTACGTTGCGGCTGGGCAATTATCCGGCAGTATTCACGCAAGGGTCGCTCGCTTCTAAGGTATATCAGTCGGATCACACCGAGGAGCGCCACCGCCATCGATATGAGGTAAACCAGCAATTTCTAGATGAGATTGCCCGCGGCGGCGTGGCGGTGTCGGGCTTGTCGCCAGACGGGCGGCTAGTCGAATTTGTCGAGGCGCCAAATTGCCGCTATTTTGTCGCAACGCAAGCGCACCCCGAGTTTCGTTCGCGGCCAATGCGGCCGCATCCGCTGTTTGCTGGACTGATTAGAGCGGCTGTCTCTTGACAAATTATACTACTTATGCTAATATGAGAATATGGCAGAAGAAGAAAAACAAAAAGTACAAGAAGATTTCGAGCCAGCTTACAACGAGAGCAGCGACGATACAGCGATGTTGCGAGCGGTGCTGCAATCGGATCATGCTCGTAATATTACGCCGGTGTCGGTGTATCGCCAGCCAGATTTTGACGGCACGGAAGATTAACTGTAGTAAAAGTGTTATAATATGGTCTATGATTGATTGTGTTATTACACTGAAGAAAATAATTGGCAAACTGTACCAGCAGCAGGTTGATGTACAGTTAACGCGCCCCGACCCAAAGTTTGGCGATTTTGCGACCAATGCGGCGCTACAATTAGCCAAGCCGCTGGGTAAAAACCCGCGCGAGATTGCTGAGGCGATTGCTGAAGAGTTGCGCGGTCGCCAGGAGTTCAGCGAGGTTAGCGTGGCTGGACCGGGCTTCATCAACGTGACGTTAAGCGACCAAGCGGTGCTGGAATCACTGAAAGTGCGGCCAGCGACTAATCGTTCAGGAAAAACAGTGGTCATTGAAACCAATTGCCCAAATCCGTTTAAAGCCATGCACATCGGCCACGCTTTGAACTCGATTTTGGCGGACACGATGGCGAATTTGCTGGCGGTGGACGGCGCGGCGGTACACCGGGTCAGTTACCACGGCGACGTCGGCACGCATGTCGGCAAGAGCATGTGGGCGATTCTTCGCGAGATTAACGGTGATGCCAGCAAACTAGACGCTATTACGGCTGATAAGCGCAACGAATTTATGAGCCGTATGTATGTTGAAGGGGCACGGGCAGCCAAGGAATCACCAGAGGCGCGGGCGGAAATTGATGAATTGGCCAAGCAGTCGTTTGTGCTGGATGATCCGCTGTACAAGCAGGTGTATGAGATTTGTAAAGCCTGGAGCTTTGATGAAATTGACGCCAATGTGGCGCGGCTAGGTAATGTGCCAATTGAACGGCGTTATGTCGAGAGCGAGACTGAAGTGCCAGGCAAAGCCTTGATCAAAGCAAAAACCCCAGAGGTCTTTACGAAGTCGGATGGCGCGTATATTTTCAAGGGTAGCCAGTACGGTGCGTTTGATAATGTGTTCATCGGTTCACACGGCAACGGGCTGTATGGCGCGCACGATATGGGGCTGATTCAGTTGAAACATCAAGATTATCCAAACCTAGACCTATCGATTACCGTCAATGGTGAAGAGCAGGCGGCGTATTTCCGCGGGGTGATCGCCGCTAGTGAGTTAGCGATTCCAGAATTGAAAGGCAAATTGTTTAATTATGCGACTGGCCTGGTTAAATTAACGACCGGCAAGATGAGCTCGCGTACTGGTGAGGTGATTACTATCGATTGGTTGTTTAACGAGTTCAAAAAAGCTATCACCCAAGCTGGCGGCGAGCCGACCGACGCGGTGGTGGCAGGTGCGCTGCGCTATCAATTCTTGAAAGTGAAAATCGGTAGCGACGTGGTATTTGATATCAACGATGCGGTCAGTCTAACAGGTAACACCGGTAGCTACCTGCAATACGCGCACGCTCGAGCGCGGGGTATTTTGGCAAAATCTGAGCAAGCAGCCACGTTCCCGACGGAATTGTTCGACGAAGATCGGCTGTTAGTCAGGAAAATGAGTGAATACGCCGAGGCGGTTAACCGCGCTACCGAAAGTTTGGAGCCGCATCATATCTGTGCCTATTTGTTTGAGCTGGCACAAGAATTCAACCGCTACTATGAGAAGAACCAAGTTGTTGGCAGCGACAAAGAAGCGCACCGTGTTGGTTTGGTGGCGGTGTATGCTGATATATTGGAAGCGGGGCTGACGATTTTGGGAATCGCGGCGCCAGAGCGCTTGTAGGGTTACGATGTAAGGTTGCGGAATAAACTAATACGAGCGATTTATTACAAGAAACCAGGTTATAATCAAACAGTTAAAGGAGGCTAAATGCCATCAGAAACAGTCAAAAAAGCCAAAAAATCAGCTGCCAAAAAGCTAGCCGACAAAAAATTGGCGCAAACAATAGTTAAAGACACCCACATGGGCGGTTTCGTTAATTTTATCCGCGAGCAGGGCATAGTCGGCCTAGCGGTTGGTCTGGCGATCGGTACGGCAGCTGGCGATACGGTGAAGAAGCTGGTGACAGCGTTTATTGATCCGCTAGTACAGCTGATTGTCGGCTCGCAAAAAGGCTTGCAGGCGGCATCGTTTACCGTCGAAATTGCTGGTCGCAAAGCTGAATTTCTCTACGGCGCGTTTGTCAGTTCGCTGATTACACTGCTAGCGGTGGCCTTTGTGGTGTATGCAATCGTGCACCTGTTTAAGCTCGATAAATTAGATAAGAAAAAAGATTAATTGGGCTTTGAAAAATATATCCGCCGGATAAATACGGCGGATTTTCATGTAAATAGTTTGTGTCGGGACGAGGCGTGTCATACTTAATAAGCTAGGAAATCAGCGTGCCGACTGGCTGGCCGCTGCTAGCTCGGGCGATATTACCGTCGGTGAGTAAATCGCAGATAATAACTGGGATATGTTCATCCATAGCCAGGCCGATGGCGGCTTTGTCCATGACGGTGATGTCAGGGTTGGTCAGAGCTTCGTGATAGCTGAGCTGATCAAATTTGGTGGCATCAGGGAATTTGGCAGGATCTTTATCGTACACGCCATCAACTTTCGTTGTTTTAATCACAACATCGCATTGCATTTCTAACGCTAAGTTGAGCGCGGCGGTATCAGTGGTCAAAAATGGCCGGCCAGTGCCGCAGGCAACGATGACAACCCGGCCTTTTTGAATGTGGCTGAGCGCCCGGCGAAAGGTGTATTGGTCGATAAACTGGTTGATTTCGACGGTGGACAGGGCGCGGGTCGGCAAACTGGCGTCGTTGAAGACATCAGCCAGAGCGATGGCGTTCATCAGGGTAGAGAGCATGCCGATATTGTGGGCCGAGACCGGCTGGATGCCGTGGCCGACGATCTGATTGCCGCGGACGTAGTTGCCGCCGCCAACCATGATGACGACCTCGGCGCCAGTTTTTAGCGCTGGTTTGATTTGTTCGGCGATCCAACGGGCGCGAGCGGGGTCAAAACCGCTAGCAAACTCGCCCTGAAGCTGCTCGCCGGATAGTTTGAGGAGAATGCGTTTAGCCATGAGCTTAGTATAGCATGGCGCGCTTAGAAAATAACACTGCGCAAAGCACGGCTATAGGTTAGCCAGGCTAGACGCTAATCTGTTAATAATTATTATAAAATAGTGTTGACATACGATAAATAGTGTGCTATTATTGCTCAGCGGCTGGACGGAAAGCAGATTGCTAGACGGCTAGCCCTAGGCAGCGTAGCGCTGCATAACGAGCTTTCGTTGGGAAGCTAGCGCTTTAAAATGGAAGAATCTGGTTCAATATAACGCAGGCTATCGCCCTGGTCAGACTAGCGGTCTCGAAATGTCGAGGCTGGTGGTCTGGCTGGGTGCGACACCTGGCTGGAGTGGCGACTTTTCGTGTGCTGTGATGATGTTTTTTGGGACTTCCAAAAAACGCTTTGCAGAGTCACACACGCTCACCTAAGGAGGTGAAAATGACCATTCGTAACTACACTGGTCACCCAGTGTACGTATTTTACGAGGAGGGAGACGTCGTTCGAATTATCTTTCATTCGGACGGTGAGGCCAGGGCACGTCAGACTGATGTGCCCGTTGACGAAATCCTCGGAATCTCGGTCGTTAAGACCGAGTTTGGCGAGGTCGTCGGCTTGCCTGAGCCGAGAAGAGATGTGTACTTGATCGTGAGCTTTATCACGGCGCGTGCGGCTCTCGCTCATGGCAGGACAACCGCGGATCTGCTCATTCCGAGTAAGCCCGTCCGTGATGGTCAGAACCGGGTCATCGGGTGCCGCGCTTTTGCACGCATCTGATTCCCTCGGCGGCGCCCGTACTGAACCAGCAGTAACCCGGGAAAAACGGATTGAGTAGGCTTCGGCCGAAAAATCCGTTCGCTCTGGAGAGAGCTAAAAACGTTGAACACGTGTGAAGTGGTTCGCCACCTATAATCACGTGTCACTGTTATCTCTTCCCGCTAACTCGGGACCTCATCCATGCAGCACTGGCGAGTTAGCGCCGCGCTGCCTTACCTGGCTTCCCCCGCGCCAGTAAAATGCGGGGGATTAATCCTTGAAAGTTTATTATCTTCGACCGATTCGGCCGGCGGTAACGAGCAGTCAAGGCTCGAGAGACAGGAGTATACTTACGATGAGCAAATCCAGAAAGCCGTGTCACGCCAGAATTGCTGGGTGATGTTAGCGGTATTACACAAGAATTTTCGCGTATAGCGTATAGAAAAGCTAGAGACGCTCACGGATATGAATTGCCAGATTTTACGGTTGGGCAGCCTGCACATGTATCGCACGAATACGTAGAAAGGCGGACGTCTTATAGGCGTAATTATGATTATGAGCTAGAGACTAATCCAGAATGGGATTGGAGACGGTCGTACCATCTCTTGAGTAAAGCGAGTGAAAGGCATCCAGTTCGCCAGACTATTGAACCGGCCGATTGGTATTATAACGGAGACGAAAAAGATGAGGAGCATCCTAATCTAGTGATAGTGTCTGACCAATTGTCGGTGGCGGGTTTAGCGACAATCCTTCGGATGAATCAGCTGTATAGGTTGCATCACGAAGGATCGCATGGCAGCCGCCGCCGAGTCAATAGCTGGCGCGATGGTGAGCTAGAAGAGATGCGGCAGACTATCGGCGAAGAGCTAGGTATAGATATGTCTGCTACAGCAGATTTGAGGCGCGGCAATGTAGTCTTGCCCGATGGCGATGATCGCTGGATGCAAAGGGAGCGGAAAATAACGCATAGCGGTAAACTATATACGCCAAAAACCAGCCGCGAAGTTATTCGCATTAAAGCTTTAGAGTTGAAAGAAAAAGCAATCACTCCCGAAATACAGGAAGAGATTTCGTCGTTGCGTAAAAGTATAGATGGTGTGCTGGATGATGTCCGAGATCCAGAGATGCGCGAGCAAGCTGCTAATATCTTAGCGAGACTTCAAAAAGCAGAGCGCGGCTTTCAATTGCCGGAACAACGTTCGGCAATCGTTCGATCGGCAAAATCGTTGTCGGAGCAATGGCTCGAAGAAGTATGGCAAGTAGTGCCGCTCTATGGCATGAGCCATTCTGGTGAACGCGAGACGCGCCACGATTTACCATATACACTCTCGTTTTTTACGCGTACAAATGGTAGGACTGGTAGAAGTATAGCCTACGTGATAGGTGCTGATGGCGAGCTTGTTGAACCTAGCGAATCTGGCTATCGCCGCGATGACTATAAAACGTGGGGCCCGGAAGTTCTTAACGAAGGCGTAGTGATTCTTACGCACGAGAAAGCTTGCACGGCCGCTCTGCATGAATTTGGCGTGCGTTACGAGCCGCCGCAGGTTATCACCGAAGAGCAGCTTAATCGAATCGAAGCTATCCAGAAATCTATCGCCAAAGAGTGGGATGGTGCAACTGGTATGTCTGGCAAAGAGTCGCCGTCAATCGGTGATGGCTGGGGCTTTACGGAAGGAGACTTAAACGACGAAGCGCAAGCCAAACGCGACGCAGAGATAAATTCCCAAGATATGAACGATTTATTAGCAGCTCTACAGAATAGATTCAATAATTAATATAGATTGAAAGATAAGAGACTTACTATGAGTGAAAGAGTGAAGATGCCAACCCCAGGAGATTTGTTTGGCGCTCCGAAATGTCCTGGTCGTGAGGCGTCCGTACGAGAATCTAGCGATGACGCAAACCCGGACGACACAGTAGCTAGCGCGGCTGTACTGGATCACACTAGAGACAACGTGCCAGCAGAGAAATTACAGCGCCTCGGCGCCCTAGACGAAAATGGCGAATTGACTGAGATTGGCCGCCAGATGGAACAATTTGCCAGCGAAAGCCCTGAGCATGCCCGTATGCTGGCCGAAGCAGAACGTTTCCCTGAAACAGTGCGAATGCAAGTTGCCGCTATAGTGGCCTTGCAGAAAATACCAGCAGACTTGGTCGTGTACGGCAGCAAGAAGAGACCATGCAAGGAACGCTGGAGAAATCTAATAGATTCAGAACATAATGATTCTGATTGGTTGAAACAGCTAGAAGTACTGGCGTCTATACAAAATATGCCGAGAGAAGAACTGCTCGGATACGATATACGACCAGGCGTTCCTGGTAAGGTTAAACGCGAATTGCGCCGCTTGAAAAATCAGCAGGGGTTAGCTGAATGCGACTTGACGCTTCCATCTGATGAAGAGCGCAAGCAGATAGTGAAATGTATAATAGCGGGTAGCGCCGATAAATTATGGCGCCAGATGAAGATAACAGATTTAGTAAGTAGCAACTACACACGATCTGAAGTGTTCGCCGTAGATACTTATAGATTAGTAGATACAGATAAAGGCAGGCTTTATCGCAATAATAAAGGCGAAGAAAGAAAACGGAGCCAGCGATCGCTGATTAAAATGGGCCAGCTGGTGGTGGCTGACCCAGAGGATATACGTTTTCGACAGAATGGTGAAGAGGTTAAATACCAGTTCTAAAAGGTATCACCAATGTTGAATTAAGCGACCTGCGGGAAGTTGCTCCGCAGCTGTTTGCCGATGAAGACAGAGGTTTTGTGGTAGGCAGCGACGATAAGCCGGTTAAGTTAGTAGAATCCGTATTGGACAACGGGTTGCTCCAACTGGGCGAACAACGGATTGTAGCTGAGCCTAGCGAGGAAATGGCCGACTTTGTTGTGAAAAAAATCGCAAAAGAACATCGATGGGAGCTTATTGGCGAAGCTAATAGCCAATTGTCGAGACTTGCGCGCAAATCAGGCCAGGAATTTAGGGAATTCAGTGATGAAGATTTGGAAACTCGAATCGCTGAACATCTTGCAGAAGTTGGTTTGACAGACGAAACTGGCGAGCTTCGCACTATTGACGATATCGCTAAAGGTGTTGCTAAGTTTAATGCTGCTGAATCTTGCGGGCAAGATGTCCTTGACGAGATTAATCGTCTCTATCCTGATTACGTCAAGAGCAATGGTAGAGAACTGCCAGTAGAATATGCAAGAGATGGAGAATATATAGGTCCGTACTTTGACCATGGAACAGTTGATGTCGATAATATTCTTGATATAGATCCAGGAGTTTTCGAAATACCGAGCGGGCAGCAAATTATGTGCCAAAGAGAGAAGAGGGAGTTCATCGGCGACGAGACTTGGACGAGCCTTGTAATTGTTCCGCCAGAGGAGGTGCGTGAAAAAGCTAGCCAAATCCGTGCTGAACAACAAAAACAAGAAGAGGCCGCTAAACGCGAACGAGCTTTTTATGCAGATGTAAAGAATGTTATAGCCTGGATGGAATCTTTTGGCAATGAACTTCCAGCCGAGCTTCAAAAACAACGGTTGGCGCTAACAATTGATCTGAGGTATATTGCCTACGGAGACGAAAACTCTGCTGAAAAACTAAACGAGTTGATAACAAAAGTAACCTCGTGGTGCGCAGCCTGCGGAGAATCTCCGGCGCAAGAAACGGATGTAGTTTGACGTAGAGAGCTGTAGGCTCATATTGGTAAATATTATAGCAATATCTACAATAGTGTGTTATAGTAGCGATGAGGGGCTGGTTGATGATCGGCCTCTGGCGCATTTTAGAATACGGCATAGACGGCAGAATCCGAGCTCTCTTGAGTACTGTGAAACGGTGGTTTTCACGGCGCTAAAGAGGGCTCGGTATGGGATCGAGCTCCAAGATCGCCCCGGAATGGGGCAGAGAGGGGGTCAGAGATGGCCGAGGAGGTTCCCTCAGCAATAAGAGGAGTTATCATCTTATTGTCAGGGTTGAGTGGTACCATAGTAGAGTGGGGCTATGTCCCGCTTGGTCTTGTCGTTTCTCGTCCGCCCACGTATGTGTGGGTGTGGCGAATGTACCCGAGGACCGGGGGTGTGATTACGCGTCTCCGGTTTTCAGGGCTCGGTATGATTGAGGAGGTTAGAAACGCTAAAGTTGAAAAACCTCCTCAGTCTATGAGTTTTTTTGACCTCAGCTTGGCTGAGGTCAAAAAACTCCGTTACCGCCCACGAGATGGGTGGGATGCCGTGAGGGTAATTTACGATAACCTCGTGTAATTGTCCCTCCACCCCGCCCCGGCGGGGGTTGTCTGGCCTTTCTTGGCCGCAACTTCCGCTGGGGCGGCAGACCCCTCTTCGCGCCAGGAGGGGTATTTCTTTGTATTAGAGCGCTTGCTGTAGCAGGCGCCAGAACAGTTTTTGCAAGATTACTACGATGCCAAAAAGTAGTATACTAGAAGTATGAAAGCCAGTTTCAAGCCGAAAAAAATTCTGTGGATGGATTTGGAGATGACCGGGCTAGATCCGGTGCATGATGAGATTTTGGAGGTGGCGGCGATCGCTACCGACTGGGATTTTACGGAGATGGCGACGTATCAGGGCGTGGTGTGCCATGATTCAGAGAAGCTAGGTAAATTGCTTGATCGAAATGCTAGCTTTTGGAATGAGCATCCAGCGGCGCGGCTTGGGCTGGAGGAACAAAATGCCTCGGGCAAGCCGTTGGCCGAGGTGGAGCGTGAGCTGCTGGCGTTTTGTGATGAATATTTTGCAGATGAGCCGCGGATTTTACTGGGTGGTAATTCAATTCACCAAGACCGGCGGTTCATCGACCAATGGTGGCCTTTGTTGTCAAAAAGGCTACACTATCGGATGTTAGACGTTAGTGCCTGGAAAGTGGTGTTTGAGGGTAAATACGGTAAGAAATTTGCCAAACCAGAGGATCATCGGGCGCTGGAGGATATTCGCGGTAGTATCATGGAGTTACAATATTATTTGAAGAAGGTGAAAGCGTGACAGATAAAATATGGCATGATATCAGCGAGGATTCGCTAGAAGTACGGCAAAGTTTAATTGAAAAATTAAACTTATCGGAGTTGCAACGGCGGATTCTGATTGAGAACCGTTGGCTGCCGCAAGCGGTCGAAGGCGGCGATTGGCTACTGATTAAGGCGGAAATCCCCAGTATTGAACGCCGCAATGTTCATTGGCAAGGGTTGACGATTTTGCTCAGCAAAAACAAAGTTATCACTTTGCACCGCGATGAATTAGATAGCGAGGTTGCCGAGCGGATTGAAGCGTACCGGCCAGGTGCTCTGTCGCCGTCGCTAATCGCAGCAACGATGATTCAATTTACAGTCGAACAGTATATGCCGATTCTTAATTCAATTGACGATGTAACCGATCAATTAGAAGATACAATGATTCGCGATCCGGGCAAGCATCAGTTGCAGCAGCTTTTTGTGTATAAGCGCCAGCTAGCGGATTTGCGCAAGGTGATTTTGCCGCTGATGAATATGCTGAATGGTTTGAGTAACGGCCGATACGGTGTTTTTGATGAAAAGTGCGCGATTTATGCGCGCGACAGCTACGATTACGCTTGGCGCGTGCACGAGCTAATCGATACCATGCGCGATCTATTGACTAGTGCGCTGGATATGTATTTGTCGGTAGTGTCTAATCGAATGAATGATGTAATGAAACGCTTAACGCTGGTGACAACGATTTTTATGCCGATCTCGTTCTTGACTGGGCTTGGCGGCATGAATTTTTCGCAGCTGCCGTTTCATAGCGATGTAATGTTTTGGATAACGATGGCGCTGCTGGTCATCTTGCCAATATCGATGCTGATATACTTTATACGGAGCAAATGGTTATGACACACCAACAGTTTGAAGAGTTTTTGCTAAGTTTGCCAGGCGCCTGGTTGGACTATCCGTTTGGCGATAAGGTGGCTGTGTACAAAGTCGGCCGCAAAGATGCTGGCCAAAGCGAAAAGATGTTTGCGTTGATAGCCGAAAATTCAAAACCGTTACGGATAAGCTTGAAATGTGATCCGCAATTGTCGTTAAAGTTACAACAAAAGTACGAATCGGTTCAGCCGGGCTTTCATCTTAATAAAAAACACTGGATTACGGTGATTTGC
>CAJPLU010000008.1 GCA_905371595.1 Candidatus Saccharimonadota bacterium | reverse complement strand
CAATATAACCGCGCGCTTGCAACTTCGCAAAAACACGCTCCGTCACGGTTTTAGCGACACCTGGTTTTTCCACTAACTTACCAGTTTTTCTATTTTTATATTTACGAGCCAACGTTTTACGATAAAGATAATCACGCACTTCACTGCTACTGCGCGGCCGCATCAATACATACTCAAGTGCTCGGGCATATATTTTGCCGAATTCACTCTCTTGCTTGAGATTAGCTAACTCCTCTTTCGATAAAACCTGGCCAGTCTTAATTCCAAGATCAACAATCTGCGAAATATCCAGGCTAAAATCATATTTGCCATCAATATACACATTGACGCGATCCGAATCGCGAACTTGCGGCGAAAGCGCCGTCACAGTATATCGTTCTTGCTGCTGGGCCATATCATTATTATAGCTGAAAAAGCGGCCATTTACCGACTAGCAAGCTACTATAGTTCGCATAAATTATCAGAGTATTCAAAGATACTACGCCACTAAACTTAGCTCGAATATACTTCTAGCGGGCTGTTTTCTTTTTACTTCTAGTCTTTCGGTTCTGGTTCGGCAACCTTTTCACGAACTTTAGCGTCAATCTCAGCCAGGACTTCTGGATTTTCTTTTAAGTATTTTTTAGTAGCTTCGCGACCTTGGCCGATTGTGGCATCATTATACTTATAAAACGCTCCAGATTTGCTCAATATTCCGTACTGAACGCCCAGATCGACGACATCGCCCGTCTTGCTAATACCTTCGTTATACATGATATCGAACTCGGCCGTGCGGAATGGCGGCGCAATCTTGTTCTTGACGATCTTGACGCGCGTGCGGTTACCGCGGATCTCATCACCGTCCTTGATTTGCCCAATTCGACGAATGTCTGCTCGCACCGATGCGTAAAACTTAAGCGCATTACCGCCAGTAGTTGTCTCGGGGTTGCCGAACATCACACCGATTTTCATGCGTATTTGATTAATAAAGATTACTGTAGCCTTCGACTTGTTAATAATACCGGTTAATTTGCGTAATGCTTGGCTCATTAATCGTGCTTGCAAACCCATGTGTGAATCACCCATGTCACCGTCGATTTCAGCTTGCGGCACCAACGCTGCTACCGAATCAACTACTATTAGGTCAACGGCATTTGAGCGCACAAGTGTTTCGACAATTTCCAGCGCTTGCTCGCCGTTGTCGGGCTGCGATACTAGCAAATTATCAGTGTCAACGCCAAGCCGTTTAGCATATGCCGGATCAAGTGCATGCTCAGCATCAATAAAGGCTGCCGTCCCGCCTTGTTTTTGCATTTCGGCGATAGCATGCAGTGTCAAGGTTGTCTTACCGCTCGACTCTGGACCATAAATCTCGATAATTCGACCTTTTGGATAACCGCCGCCCAGCGCCAAATCTAAGCTCAGACTACCGCTTGGCAATAGCTCGACATCAACTTTTTTAGCTTCTCCTAGCTTCATGATTGAGCCGTCGCCAAACTGCTTGGTAATCTGCTCCATCGCCAAACCCAACGCCTTTAATTTACCCTCGTCAGCCGCTGGCTTATCTGCAGATGTTTTTGGTTCGCTTTTCTTCGCCATATCTCCCCTTTCTTGCTGATATCTTTAATTATACATGAGCAACGCAGTTTTTGGTATAATGGTAAGTATGAAACAAAACGGCTTCACAGTTATTGAACTTTTACTGGTGATAGTTTTACTTGGAGTTGGCAGCTGGCTATTTTTTAATGAAAAAGCAACTATCGATGCCACTGCTCGCGACAATCAGCGTAAAGTCGCTATCAACGCGATGTATTACGGATTGGAAGAGTATTTCTACGCTAAAAACGGCTATTATCCGGCTTCGATTGACAGCAAAACACTGCGCACCGTCGACCCTGCTCTTTTCACCGATCCGAAAGGCAAAAAACTTGGCAATAGCGGCAGCAACTACGTCTACGAATCAACAGGCTGCAATAACGAAAATCGATGCACTGGCTACACGCTACGCAGTTCAATGGAGCGTGAAGACACTTACACCAAGACTAATCGCGATCACAAGAAATAATCAGCTAGTCATCATTCGTAACTGGGCGGCCATTCTTGAATGCCTCAACGGCATTATTAAGAACGGCTACTTGGTTTTTTGGATCAGCAACATAGCTAAAGCGATAGGTTGTTTCGTCGCCCTCGGTACTTAACCGAATCGAGCCGTAATTAAATAAAGTTTGTAGAATACCTTTTTGCGAGTAGCTAGAGTCCTCAATATTCATCAGGCTAACTGTTTGTTCGCGTTTTGAAAACAAGCTTATTTGAATTTCTTGAATAACACTTTCGTTGGTCAAGAAAAAGCGATTTTGCATATATACCCAAATCGCTATATACAAACCGATACCGAATAAAATAATCACCATCAAGCAAATCAAAATAACCTGCGGATACATTGATTGCGCCAAGCCAATCGGCTTAGCAATATCAGGGTAGCAAAACATGAAAACTGACACCAAAATAATTGCAAGAATCATCGCAAATGTCGGCCCCCAAATACCAATGCTGTGTCGCGGAATCATTTGAATGACATACTCATGCTCGCTGAGATTAAGCCACGGGTAGAGGCGGCATGATTCCTCGTGCTTGCGGCGGGTCTCTTCGGAAATATGAACCGGAATCGGCTCGGTTGAGCGCGCCACATGCACGACCTGCTTGCCAGAGTCGGTGACTGATACTGGGTTGGTCTGCTGCACAGCCGATTCTGCACCAGTAGCCTGCTCTTGCTGCTGCGAAGCTGTGTATAACGGACGTCCTTCAGCGTCATAAGCGACTGGTCTGCGGCTATCGTCATCGTCCATGATACCTCCTCGTTTATACTACTTGTAGTATACTATAAATTCCCTGTATTGCCGAGATGCCGCTTCGCCTTAATCGTCACCCGGCGGCCGCGCGGCGTACGCTCAATGAAGCCGATTTGCAGCAAGTACGGCTCGTAAAAATCCTCAATCGTCGTTGCTTCGTCGCCAGTCAGGGCAGCAATGGTTGTCAGTCCGACTGGGTTATCGCCGTAGTTTTCCAGGATTGATTGTAGTAAATTGCGGTCGGCTGGGTCCAATCCCAGCTCGTCTACTTCCAACATTTCTAGCGCACTCGTTGTCGTTTTCACATCAATTATGCCATCACCATTGACGTCAGCGTAGTCGCGCACGCGCTTGAGCAGGCGATTGGCGATACGCGGCGTCAGGCGAGCCCGCGTTGATAACAGGTTCGCTGCTTCATGCCGAATTGACGATTCTAAGATGGCCGCACTCCGCATCACGATTTTAGCGATATCCTCTGGCTCGTAAAATTCCAAGCGATAAATATGCCCGAACCGATCGCGCAGCGGCGCTGCCAGGCTGCCCGTCCGCGTCGTCGCGCCAATCACCGTAAACCGCGGCAGATCCAGCCGGATTGACCGAGCTGCCGGGCCTTTGCCGATGACGATATCCAGCTTGAAATCTTCCATGGCCGAATATAAAATCTCTTCTACTGCCCGACCAAGCCGATGAATTTCATCAATGAACAAAATATCGCCGTCCGCCAAATTGGTCAAAATTGACGCCAAATCACCCGCCTTTTCAATGGCTGGGCCGCTGGTGATGCGTAAATTCGTGCCCATCTCATTTGCGATCACTGTTGCCATGGTCGTCTTGCCTAGTCCTGGCGGGCCGTACAGCAGCACATGATCCAGCGGCTCGCTGCGCTGTTTGGCAGCGGCAATCGCCAATTTCAAATTCTTCTTCAATCGCTCCTGCCCAATGTATTCGCCAAAACTCTGCGGACGCAGACTTACCTCAATCCGTTGCTCCTCAGCGTCGTCGTCATGTGAACTGGTATCGACTATTCGTTCAATTGCCATGAACTAATTATACCATTCAGAAAGATACACTATTATCAACAGGGGCAATTTTGCCAACATTCCCAGGAATTGACAACCGATCAGCACAAGCAGTTGGCCAATTATTAAACACTTCTTGGCTAGGTTCGTCCAACTCCCCGCTAGTAATGAACTTTTTATTGTCTTCAACTCGACTCAACATCCACTTAATCACTTCCTCCGCAACACCACATGCCCTCATGTCATTTTCCAGATAATCCTGATAATTAGACAAGAACAGAGACTCTAATTCCTGAAACTCCTGCCATGACATATTACTACATCCTTCGACCCTAAATCTCGTAGCGTAATTCAAAAAGTCCTGATTGTTCGCTCCCCAGATATAGCCAAGATCAGCATGATGCAACAATTTAGCCTCAATACTATCACGACAAACCCTCTCTTTTGGACCAATGATCGTCCCGAGAATTGCCCTTTCCATGAACTCATACTCAGCTGAATTAGGTTCATATTGCTCGCCAAGGAATGAGACAGCATAATGTTCTTTAGTGGGATATCCATATGGAGGTGGACCAACCGCAAGTCCAGCATCGTGTGCTGCAGCTGCCTCCAACAGCAAGTCCTTTTGATATAAACTTAAACTGTCAGCTGGAATAATATCTGTCAATAGTAACCGGAGTGAACGCATCACATCCACACCATGAGCTGCCTGGTGGTATGGATAGTCGGGGTATTTGGCCAGTAGATCAACTGAAAAAGCAGCAAGAGAATCTGCTCGTTCTTTGTCATAAAATAATGTTACAAGATGCTTATGTGAGACATACTGCTCCAATTTGTTTGAATGGGACACTTCGGAAGACGTCATCACCGAACCGCCGGGAGCGTCATAATTTTCCAACGAAGACCATCCGGGAGTTTTAGCTGATGTATCTATATTCACAACTTATTTATTATAACTTATTTTTTATATTTAGTCAATATACAGACGTACTGCTGCAACCTAGGTTGTATAATTACAATTATATAGCCTATGTTTTCAGCGCCTCAGTTGCCCGCTGCGCTGTCGGTAGATTAGCATCCACTCTTCTATTTTCTGACAATCTCCAAGACGTAGCTCAGTGCCGTCACAAAGTCTTGTAGTACTCTCTTACCATCTCTGCCATTAGCACTTGCCGCTGCCGCAAGAATTCATCATAATCATCGACCTCGGCTTGCAATAATATTTTTGGGATAGCGTTGTCTTCAAAGTTGTTTATCATCTCGGCTTCGTTAACGATATCGCTATGGTGATTATTCCCTCCGGATAGTATATCGCCTAAATATTCGCGCGGCGCTAAATCGCTAACTGAGATATTTATATCATTACGAAGATGCACAAAATTAGCAATCCGATTATATTTTGATTTATCATACCCGTGTTTAACTAAATAATTCTTCGGAAAAATATGATGGATATCGTCGGTTGCTAAATCGCGCGCAATGTTGTTCTTTGATAAAAAACTCTGCTTCAACAGTTTATTCTGTGCCGCGATAAACATGTGCCAAAACGGATTATTGGTCGTCGGCTTATCGAATTCGTCCACCAGAGTTGAATTCCAAAAAACATCTGATAATTCTTGCTCTTCAAGCGTTGCAATAAATTTTGCCATATCACCAGCAGATTGGATTCGTTTGATATCTTGTTCAAATTGCGTTTCAAAACCGCTAGAATGCCGGCCCGTCATCAGTGAAATGGCTAACAACCGCCGCACCAGCGAATTGGCGTCAGCATGGTTTTCGCCGATGTCTAACAGCCGCAAATACATCGCGTACGCATAATTAACCGCGTTGCGCGCAATCAGCATATTTGGTTCATCATAGCCGCTGCCGCGCAAAATATTCTGCACAAATTGTTTGAATTTGTTTTCATTAGTAAATTGGTACAAGCCTTTTTCTAGTTTTTGGAATGACAGATCGGCAATCTCTTTTTCGTCTTGCCGCGTTTCAAAATTACGCCCCGAAAGTAGCGACACCACATCGCCAAGTTTGCCTCGAGCAAACTGTGTCAATCCAACAACTCGGATAATGTCATTGTATGTTGGATCATACAAATCGTCTGTCTCATTTTTGAGCCAAGCAATCTTTGCAAAATAATCTGTTTTAGCGAATTCAGTATCATTCTGCGCTATGTCTTTGAATTGATCCGGAGCAGCCGATAGATGCGCAAAATAATCAATAAATTTGCGCAACCTCATACCCATTTCATCGCCCGGGTCCTTTTCGTACACAGCAATCTTGCTCATGGCAAAATCGGCATTGCTGAGATTGACGCCACTGGCATTAATGCGCACAAATATTTCATTGACTATATTTATATCAAGCGACGGACTAAGTTGAATCTCGCCAATCTGCTTATTTTTAATTTGAATAAGTCGATTAAGTCGCGCATTGACTTTCTGGCGGGTTGTTCCTGGGTTTCTGGCAACATATTCGTCGACAAACGTCAGCGTATCATAACCGTTGACCATCACCTCGGCAATATCACTAATCCATTCCTTGCCTCGTTCAGTCGAGCTAGTACGTGTGCGAAACTCCTCGGTTAGAGGATTAAACGATATAGCAATCCGGCGCTTCTTGTATTTCTTATCAACAACATTCAAACCGCTGATTGCCGCTCTCAATGCCGTAATTCGCTGCTGGCCGTCAATCAAAATTCGCTTGCCCTGCGAAGTTGAGCCGTCTTTGAGTTTTACGTCTGGATTTTGCCAAGTAATGATATAGCCGACTGGATAGCCTTGATATAACGAATCCATCAAATCGCGTACCTGCCAACTCATCCATACAAACGGCCGCTGGATCTCCGGAATAGCAATTGCACCGCTTTCTACCCAGGCCAGAATAGTACTAATTGGCGTTTGATTAAGAGAGAATTTTATATCTTCCATGACTATCTAATTATATCGCACAAGCAAAATGTTTACGAATACCTTCATTGTCTATCAGCTTTTCAACGCCATCGTCACCCGTTGTGCCGTCGGCAGATTAGTGTCAACATTTTCCAGCGCTTTGGTAGCGTCCGCTAAGGTGTAGCCCAGCGCCATCAGCGCTTCTAAAGCTTCGTCAGAAGTATTCAATTCAGTTTGGACCGGAGTGTCCGCTCGACCGTAATGCGCTGGCAAGCCAACCTTATCGCTCAGATCAACCACCACCCGCTCGGCAGTTTTTTTGCCAATACCAGCAGCTTTTTGCACAAAAGCACTGTCAGCGTTGGCAATAGCGTTGCGCACCTGTTCCGCGTCGCCCAAGCTGAGAATCGCTAGCGCCGCCTTCGGACCGACACCCTGAACAGTTATCAGCATTTCAAACAGCTTTTTTGCAGCCAAACTAGAAAAACCGAATAGTTCTTCCGCCTGCTCGCGCACATGGTGGTAGGTATAAAACTTGACGTCTTGATTCAGCACCACCGCCTCAAAATCACCAGTCGACACGCTAACTTCGTAACCGACGCCGTGAACATCAACCACGACGCTGCCCGCGCCAAACTTTTCAGCGATCACACCAGAAAGATGAGCTATCATAATCAGCTATGGCGACGTAGCGTTACCGCCAGGATTATTACTATTATTGCCGCCATTATTGCTACCGCCAGAATCGCCCGAGCCGCCGCCACTATTATCGTTTCCGCCAGCAGCCGCACAATTGCTAGTATCTTTACTGTAGTTCACGCCGTCGATTTTACTTTTATCGACCATAACCACTGAGCCTGTCTTGAGATCACAAGCTGCAACTTTAGCATTTGTGCTTTTACAGTTAGCAGTGTCTTTCGAGTATTTTGTCGAGTTAAAGCTAGCTTCGTCGATAGTTTCGACCTTGCCGGTAGAGAGGTTACAAACGGTAATCGTCGGCGCCTTACAATTAGCAGTATCTTTTGAATATTTCGTCGAATCAAGCTTATCCTCGTCGATAGTTTCGACCTTGCCAGTAGAGAGGTTACAAACAGATACTTTAGTTGGCTCGGAATTACACGATTCAGTCGGCAGAGCGCCGCTCATAAAGTATTCATTATAAGTATTAGCACCGGCTTTCGCCGCCAAGCCGCCCTTGTCCTTACAGACAGCGCGCTGAACGATACCGCTCGGCAGAGTGAATTTAACATCTGGCTTGCCTGACAATAGCGACGTCATCGTACTCTTCCAAATCGGCCCAGCCATGTCGCTACCACCGCTAATCATAGCAGAGTTATCATTATTGCCAACCCAAACACCAACAACGTATTGCGGATTATAGCCAATTGTCCAAGCATCGCGGTTGTCGTTGGTGGTACCAGTTTTAACAGCAACAGTATGATTACCGTTAACCGTAATTGACGAGCCAAAGATGCGTGCGCGAGTTGTTCTGTCGCTAAGAATATCTGAGATTAGGTAAGCCCCCTGAGCGCTAATAACTTGCTTAGACTTGCCCTCGTGTTTGTAGATTGTTTTAGCGTATTTATCGTCAATCTGAGTAATTTTAGTAATATCATATTGCTTGCCGCCATTAGCGAAAGCAGTATAAGCATGCACCATATCCTGCAAAGATGCCTCGGCTGAACCAAGCGCCAACGATAAGCCGTGATCGCCCTTCTTAATAGAGGAAATGCCCATACTGTTAGCAGCTGTTACTGAACGAGAAATGCCGTATTTTTGCATAACCTCAACGCTCGGGATATTAAGCGACCAGTTAAGCGCTTGGCGCACCGTAGCACTACCGCCGCGGCTAGCTTCATTTTTATCAGCATCGCGCGGCACATAGCCGCCGCCGAAATCCTTAACTTTATCTTGCAAAATAGTCGCTGGCGTAATTACGCCGTCTGCCAATGCTGCTGCGTAATAAATCGGTTTGAAGCTAGAACCTGGCTGGCGCCTAGTCGTTACCATGTTAACCTTGCCCCATTTTTCATTATTATAATCGGCACTGCCAACCAAAGCTCGAACTTCACCAGTCATTGGATCAACGACAACTCCGCTGGCATTAGAGCCGCCCATTCGGTTAATATGCCTCATTTGCTTACTGATGTTGTCTTTGAGGGTATTCTGCATATCAATATCTAGCGTCGTTGTGACTTGATAACCAGAACGCATAACTTTTTCGTAACCATCTTTTTCGTAGCCGCCTTTTTTAGAGCTATATTTATCGCTGAGCTCAGCCACCACCATTTCAGCAAAATGCGGCGCCACGCTATCATTCTGCGTTGACGGCGGTGCATAGGCCAATTGCTGGGCTAAGGCCTCTGTTTTTTGCGCTTCGGTGACGTAGCCTTCTTTTACCATTCGACTGAGTACTGTTTTTTGCCGTTCTTCAGCATATTCAGCACTGCCGCTAATCGGCGAGTAGCTGCTCGGTGCCGGCAATACGCCAACCAGCATAGCGCTTTCTGCCAGAGTTAGTTCTTTCGGTGTTTTATTGAAATAAGTCTTAGCCGCATCCTCTATACCAAAAGCGTTTTCACCAAAATAGACCGAATTGAGATACATGTCGAGAATCTCGTCTTTAGAATAGTTTTGCTCGACAGCAATCGACATGAAGAACTCTTGATATTTACGCATCAAACTATGCTCGTCGCTTAGCAAGGTATTCTTAACCAATTGCTGAGTGATAGTCGAGCCGCCGCCATGCCGCGTCACTGCCGCCCTAGCGATACTAAAAAGATTAAATCCGCCATGTTTATAAAAATCCTTGTCCTCGCTCGCCAACAAAGCATTCTTCATATGATCAGATATCTGGTCGAGTTTCACGATATTGCGCTTCTCGGCCCGACCAATACTATAAAAAGTCTTACCATTTCTGTCTTTTAGAACGATTCCGGTATTATTACGGTTCATCAAACGTTCAACGTCGCGGATATCATTAGCCAGCATGATGTATGTTACCACCGGTATGATAATCATGATCGCTAGAATAGGACCGCCAACAACGGCAACCTTCTGCTTGCGCGACAATCCTTGCCACCAAGCGACTAGTTTACCAAACTTACCCGTCGGCTGGCGATGAACCCTACGAACTGGAGATTTCTTACGACCTATGTTAGCGTAGCGCGATAAACGCGGCGGTTGCTTTTGTATCTGCATCACTTACCATTATATCACCTTACGCTTCAATACGACTCATAAACGCATGCGTTAAAGCTGCCGCCAATGCATCAGCGCAATCATCAGGCTTCGGCACCTCTTGCAACCCTAGCTGAATACGCACCATTTCTTGAATTTGCGGCTTTTTAGCGGCACCGTAACCAGTGATTGATTTTTTGATTTCATTCGGCGTGTATTCGTGAATTGGCAATTTCGCTTGGCGGCCTGTCAATATTGCTACGCCGCGCGCCTCGGCAACACTGATTGCTGTCGTAATATTCTTGGTAAAAAACAGTTTCTCAACCGACATAACATCCGGCTGCGTCTCTTTAATAATATCGGTTAATCCTGAGTAGATCTCTTCAAGGCGATCTGGCAATGGCGTGTGTGCTGGCGTAGTGATCACTCCAGCCGTAACCAGCCTCATTCTACCGCCGTTGACATCAATTACGCCAAATCCGAGAATACCTGTACCAGGGTCAATTCCGATAATTCGCATGCTGGTATGGATCACTTCCTGCCAAATCGAATAGCTTTTCTCAAGCCACGCTTAATTTCAACGCGCCATTCCCAGACACCATAACTAACACCCGTCAAGGCCAGTCCGCCAATTGTCCACCACACTGCTGGATTAGTTTGCTGGACTGTTACTGGCTGCACTGGATAAGCCGCTAATGTATTACTAGCTTTCTTGATTTTGCGGCAGCGTCCAGTTGAAGGATTGCGCTCCCAGCCTGCTTTGCACGGTTTGGGTAAATCGTCAACAGAAGCAATCTTCTTGCAGCGGCCAGTTTCTGGGTTACGGAATTGGCCCTCTTTACACGGTTTCAGAACCGCTGCAGCCGCCTTGGCAATTGACCGACAACGCCCGGTTTCCTCGCTGCGATATTGACCTTCTTTGCAAGGTTTCAAGACAACGGTTTTTTTCTTGTTCTGAACAATATTGCGGCAGCGGCCAGTCTCTTCGCTGCGATACTGATCATCGCGACATGGTTTCAATATTTTTATTTTTGGTTTAGTTGACAGCGCTTTCAGACTACCCTTACCATAATTAAGTTTAGGCGTAAAATCATTGCCCTCGCTACCTGGACTCGGCGTCGCCCAGCGCCAAGTCGCAGTTTTAGCATCGTACGCCCAAGATCGCCCTTTGTTGCTAGCACTATCGGCTTTCTCATACGGTATCACGCCGTTCTTATAGGTAGTTAACCCGTTGGCATCTTGCAACCACACTGTTCCAGATGCCTTGTCAAGATGCAGCGTCTTCCCCGATATAAGAAAGATTTTACCCGGCAGAACCATGCCCGATAACTTCGAAAGATTATTAGTAGAATCTGATACCTCTTGGTTGCCGCTGCGCAAGCGGTAGAGTGATAAGTCTATTGGGCTTTGACCAATATTTTTAACCTTGACATAGCTATGACAAGCAAGGTTCGGGTCAGCCGTAGCACAATCTGCTGGATTCGGTAAAATTTCTAGAATCTGTAAAGTTGGCGTCGGCGGCAAACGGTACAAATCACTTGATATCATATTGCCAGTCACTCGTTTACGAAAATCAGTTTTAAAGACGCCAGTTCGATAAGACGCACTCCAGCCTTTACGCTCCCAAATATCATTTTGATATTTGCCGAGATCGGTGTTGTTAATTCGAACCGCCTCAACCAGCTGGCCAGCTTGATAAACATTTATCTCTTTGTCATACAAAGCATCACTATTTGGAGTTGGACAGCCCGCTAAAAGCAATGTATTATCCGTAGGCGATAAGTTCGGGTTGTACAGCGTTAAATAACTCTTCGGCCGCAGATAATCACGCAATTTAGCATTACAAACAAAATCAGCTTCCGCTGTTGCGTAACGTAGTTCTAGCGACATCTGTCCTAAATCGAAGAATTCATCACTAGTATTGTAAAGTTCTATCGCCGTGTAGCCGTATTTTGGATCAGTTTTAAACGCCGAGACTACAACATCATTTTTTGCTAACAACGGTGACGGCAATGTTGTCGTTTTATCTACAGTTTCGCTGGCATTAGTAGGGTTTGACGGGACCGACGGCGAGATTTCAGCAGGCTTGGCAGCGGTTTTGTTTTCAGTAGTCTGCCGCGGGAGTGTCTTCCCATCGTTCGCAGCTGGCAGTGAATTAGAGTTTTCTTTATTAATTAGCGGCTCGTTAGACTTACCGAGTTTTTCCTCTTGTTTAGTGGTTGGTAAATTCTCGCTATTGTTTTCGTTCGCAATGCTTAGCGTGTTATCTGGCGAAACAGCCGCCGTCGATACAGCATCTGCCGCTGCCAACCCTGAAAATACTGGCTGAAGAGTTATAGTTGCTATCAAAATGACGAGTTTTAGACATCGCATCAGGCCTCCTAGCAATTATAAATACCATGTATACTTATAATCTACATGAAGGCAAGCTTAAAAGTCAACTAATCGTTAATATCAGCAGTAATATCGGCATTCGTATAAACATTTACCACATCATCAAGATCGTCGAGCGCGTCAATAATTTTTATTACTTTGCGAGCGGTTTCGGCATCGCTGATAGGCACGTCATTTTTGGCAATGTATTGCAACTCGGCTTCCTCGATGGCCATACCTGCATCGAGCAACGCCTTGCGAACGCTCGCTAAATCTTTCATGCCAGTATAGACAATTAGTTTACCATCAGCCTCAACAGCATCTTCGGCGCCTGCGTCAAGTACTTGCAACAATGCTTCTTCGCCGCTTGCCGCCACCCGAATAACCCCTTTGCGGTCAAATTGAAACATAACGCTGCCAGCATCAGCCATTGAACCGCCGTTTTTAGTTAAAGCCAATTTCACCTCTGGCAAAGTTCGATTGCGGTTATCGGTGGCTGTTTCAATGATAATCCCTACACCGCCAGGGCCATAACCTTCGTAAGTAATTTCTTCTAGCGCCGCTGAATTTTTGTCGGCAACCCGGTCGATCGCCCGCTGAATATTGGCAGCTGGCATATTTGCCGCCTTAGCTTTTTCGATAGCCATTGCTAGGCTAGAGTTCATTGTAGGGTCAGTGCCAGCCCGCGCTGCGATAGCGATCTGGTTGCCAATTTTAGTGAAAATCGCACCGCGTTTAGCATCAACAACAGCTTTTTGACGATGCGTTGTCGCCCATTTACTATGTCCTGACATGACTACTCCTCGTTAGTTTATTGATAAATGCTTACTTATATAATAGCAAATGAGCCCTGTTATGTCACTATCGAAGCGTCGCGCAGTCGATAGCCGCTACGCCATTTCATGAACCACACTGCCGCAATTATCAAACCGTACCATAGCGCCGCTATCCACCACGGCACTTGCAGTTCAACTGCAGCCCAAGGTTGCTCGGCACACCAATTCACTACTGCAATCATCGCATCAAGCATCATCTGCGCTGGCCAGCCAATGGCATGCGCTATCGCTGGAATAATCAATCCGCTAACGCCACCTATTGATGTTAGCAACATCGCCAACGGTATAAACGGACCAACCAGGATATTCGCCAACAACGAAACCACACTCAACTGCCCAAAGGCTGCCATGATAATCGGCGCAGTTACCAGCTGTGCCGCTAATGTTTCTAACAGAATTTGAATGATAGCTGGGACTTTATCAGTCGAGAAGAAATAAGCCGTCAACACTGGCGCCACAATAATTACGCCAGCAAACGCTGCAAAACTTAGCATCCAACCCATGTCGCCCCAGGCATAACTCGGATTACACAATACCGTTATTGCCGATACTAGCCCCAGCAAAACAACTGGATGAAACTTTCGGCCGACATACCATGCTAACAAACTTAATCCAGTAACAAGCCCAGTGCGCACCATGCTCGGGCTAGCGCCAGTCATAGCGATAAAACCCAGCACCAAGCTACAGCTAACTAGTGTCGCTAAATATTTTGATATTTTTGCGAATAGCCGCCGCGCCAAACGTACCAGAATTGTTAAATTGTAGCCGCTCGCTACAATGATATGGGTCAGACCAGCAATCTTCAGAGCCTCTAGCAAATCCTCTGGCAGCATACTTTTCTTACCTAATAAAAAGCCAATCCCTAGACTAGCCGCTGGGTCATCAACCGCTTTATGTACGCCATCAGCAAAAGTATCGCGCAACTCTAGTGCTGGATCGCCGCCAGATGTTCGCTTGACACTGTCAAGCTTCGCCCTTGCTAATACTGCCGCGAAATTGCCAAAACCCGGCTTCAATACACCGCGCAAAGCAAGTTCATCACCGCGTTTAATTGCTGGATTACCGCGCAGCGACAACCAAATTTGGCCAGGTAAAGACGTCTCGTCCATTTTGATATAAGTTATTTGCAGTCTAGTACTACCAGCTACGTTATCTGCGTCATCCCGCACTATGCCGGTTAATTGCACCGACTGGCCATACAACGGTTTGTATAACTGTAACTGCGCTTGATCGCTAGAGCCGCGAGCCAGTCCAACCAACAAGCCCGCACCTAGCATCAAAATTAACAAAATCCGCCGCTGCTGCCAAAAAACTAAACTAATCAGCGGAATGGACGCAATAATTAGCCACCAGCTAGCCCCACTCCACCATTGCGCCAATACCACACCGCTAACTAGCCCGTAGCATAAAGCGGCAATATGCCACATTGGATGAAGCCGCTCGCCCAAACATCTCATATTTCGATAGTAGCATAGCTTGACACGACTCGCCGCAAACTGTATAGTAAGATTCACTCGGGCCCATAGCTCAGCTGGTTAGAGCACCTGCCTTTTAAGCAGGGTGTCGTGAGTTCAAGCCTCACTGGGCCCTCCATTTTAAAAGCCAGAAGACCTCCACGGCGTGAAGGTCTTTTATTTTTTAACTGTCTTTATTCTTTACTCTTCTTTTTTGATTCGTTGCGCCGCACATGAGTTTGCAACACATCAATTATCGACAGCACCAGGCACACAGTCACGATAATAGCATAAGACGCATTAATACGGCTGACGATTTGCTTGCCGAACTCATCAACCACTAGCGCATTTTCTAGCGGCTCAAACATTAATACCACAGCTAACACTGCAAATATCACTGACCCGCCAATTCGCTGAAATTTGTTACTAGCCGCCGGCCCGCTGAATAATAATATCAGTGAAGGTGATAGAGTTAATATCACCGCTACTACATCTACTAACGGCGGACGGATAATGACAATGCCGAGATTAGCAACGTATGGCGTTGCCTCGCTACTCCACAAATCAGCCAAGATTGAACCAGCTGCTAGCGCTAGCGTCAATACGCCGAATCGCCGGCGCGTCATATATGCCAACAAAAACAACACGCCAAAGACTATTGCTAGAACGATAGTAAAAGTCATGCTTTTATTTTATCATGTCGTCTATGTACGACGGCAAGTTAAAAGCCCGTGCCTCACGAGAAAATACCGCGTTTTTTAGAGGCTTCGAATTGCTCTAACAGTTCACGCTGCTTTTTAGACAGTTTAGTCGGCGTGTCGACAATAATGCTAACGATATGGGCGCCGCGCCGTTCGCTGCGCGGGTACGGCACGCCATGGCCAGACAATTTAAAATCAGTACCCGACTGCGTACCGGCCGGTACCTTCATGGTAATTATGCCGTCGACTGTCTCAACGTCAATTTCAGTACCGAGTGCCGCATCAACCATACCGATATGTTCTTGGCTAAGAATCAAATCGCCCTCGCGGGTAAACTTCTTATGCGCTTTAACGCGAATATTGATGTATAAATCACCACGGTCGCCGTCGGCAATAGCTTCACCGCGCTCGCGCAAACGAATCGTCGAACCGTCATCAATACCTGCTGGAATTTTGACAGTGATTTTCTGCTCGCGGCGTTGCACACCAGAGCCATGGCAAACTGTACATTCTTTCTCGGGTATTTTACCGCGGCCTTTACAGGTTTCGCAGACTACCGCTTGTTGGATCGGGCCAAACATAGTGTTCATTGTGCGGACACGCTGGCCAGCACCTTGGCAATCTGGACAAGTTTTCATCTCGAAACCCGGTTCGACGGTCGCGCCGTGGCAATGCTCGCATTCGTCGTTAATCATTAACGCAATCTCGACATCTTTGCCAAACACCGCTTCTTCGAAAGTCAAAGTAACACGCGTTTCAACGTCGCGCCCACGCGGCCGGCTATTGCGGCGCGATTGCCCGGACGGCCCGCCAAAAAACTGACTGAAAATATCGCCCAAGCCTTCGCCAAAATCGAAATTAATATTTTGACCTTGGCCGAAACCGCCAAAACCTTCAAAAGGATTACCGCTGTAACCAGCACCACCGCCAGAACCGCCTACGCCAGCATGACCGAACTGGTCGTAGCGTTGACGTTTTTGCTTATCTTTGAGAACTTCGTAAGCTTCGTTAATCTCTTTGAATTTCTCTTCACTGCCGCCTTCTTTGTCGGGGTGATACTTAACAGCCAGCTTACGAAAAGCTTTCTTAACTTCGTCTTCAGAGGCGTTTTTGCTGATACCTAGTACTTCATAATAGTCGCGCTTTGCCATATTGCTATAGTATAGCGCGTTAGCACTCGAAGTGCAAGAGTGCTAAAATTATTAACTTATTTGACGTCAGTAGCCGATGGACTCTTATTGTTTTTGTTCGGATTACGCGCCGCTAGCACGCGCAAATCGTCAACTACATCAAATTCATCGAGGATTTTACGACCAAGCAACGCCTCTAATGTATCCTCGAGCGTTAAGATACCCGCTGTCTCGCGATAGTCATTAACAACAATAAACATATGATGCCGCGTTTTGATAAAGGCCGACAAGGCGCGCTCCAGCTTCTGGTTTTGGTTGATAAAGTAAATCTTCTTGTCCATCGCCGTTTCAACGCGGCTAGTTTTCTTACCGTTATCAAGCGTCAGTAAGCTACGAATATGCAGAATACCAACAATATGGTCAATATCACCGTCAGTCACCGGGAAACGGCTATGGCCAGTCTTATGTAGTTCATCAAGCAGCAACGGCCCAATCACATCTTCCTTGGCTACTGTATTCATTACGCCGCGCGGCGTCATTACCTCTTCGACGGTTTTTTCATGAAAATGCAGGGCATTATTGATTAATTTTTTCTCTTCAGGCGACAATATTCCCGATGATTCGCGTATCAAATGCTCAAGTTCTTCCCGCGAGCTAAGAATATTCGGCTCATTCTGCACATTAACACTGCGCAAAACTTGCCCCAAGCGCGGATGCCGCTCGACGAAAGTCAGCAATCTCGGCTCTATCCGCCGGTAATATCCATCAACCATCTGCACCAACCAGTCAAAATGAGCAATTCTACTATAGACTAAAGACGTCATCACGCTAATGGCCACACCGATAAAAAAACCAAACGCCGATACTGCCGATAACACCGCCAGAACCAGTAGTAGAGCTTCGGTTGCTTTACGCAGCGATACAATATCATCAAGCAGTAGTATTCGCCATAATTCGTCAGCCGCTGCGGTGTCGCCCTTACGACGGCGGCGTTCTAACTCGTACATTGATAGCTTTGTTCGGCGCGGCGAAATTGACGTCACCGCTATCAACGCTAAGGTAATCATCACAAACAAAATCGCTAATAATAAACGCATACACATATTGTACCGCAAGCCCGCTTGATTGGCGAGCTCATAAGCAGTATAATAGCCTCTAGTAATAAGCGGAGGAAATATGACCAAAAAGGCATGGATTATTTTTGCGGCGATGTGCGTAGGATTGATTGGCGGCTTGATTTTTTTACAGCAGCGCAATCAAATTGATGTTTCAAGCGTCGATACTACGAAGGCGCAGCCAGCATCGAGCGAAAGCGGCAATATTAGCGAGCATGTTTATGGCAATGCCAACAGCAAAGTGCTATTAGTTGAATATGCCGATTTTCAATGTCCAGGCTGCAATTCATCTTACCCGGTCACCAAAAAAGTCATTGAAAAGTACAAAGACAAGATCGGGTTTATCTTCCGCAACTATCCGCTAACTAGCGCGCACCCGAACGCGCTGGCCGCGGCGGCTGCTGCCGAATCAGCTGGACTGCAAGGTAAGTACTGGGAAATGCACAACTCGCTTTTCGAAAATCGAGCTAGCTGGGTGGAATTATCTGGGTCAACTCGTACCGAAAACTTTGTGAAGTTAGCTTCCGACATCAAGGGCTTGAATATAGAAAAATTCAAGGCTGATCTCGAAAATCCAAATATCCGTAAAAAAATTGATTACGACATGGCGCTCGGCAAAAAGGACAGCGTTGGCGGCACGCCGGCTATGTACATTAACGGCAAAGATGTCGGCAGCCAAAAAGTCCTTAACGGTAAGCCAGTTAGCGGTACGAACACCGATACTAATGCTAGTTATGTTTGGGCTAATGCTGATGATTTTGAAAAGTTCGTCATCCAGCCAGCAATGAAATCTGCCGGAATCAGCTACTAGCTGTTATTCATATTGGTATTTGATGTACCTGCGTTAGTTTGTGGACCTGCTTGTTGATTATTGTTTGATGAACTAGGCATTCCTTGCGGCGTGGTGGTATTATTCGTACTAGGATTAGTTTGTTGTTGCACTGGCCCGCTAGGCACACCGCTCACTGCATTACTCTGCAGCGATTTATTGACTTGCATGCCGCCGACAAAGCCTAACCCGCCAGCGAACAACACAATTGCTATGACGGCCAAAATCATAGTTGGCGTCATAGACGAGCATTGCGCCACTGGCCGTATTGACGGCGTACCACTAGAAGGCATTTCAAAACCATCTTCAATTTTAGTTGGCATTTATTCATCTCCTTTTGTTAATTAATACTGATTAAAATATAACTAGGAGCTATTAAAGACGCCTTAAAAACTATTTTTTCTTGTTGTATGCAGGAAGAATGACCGTAAAAGTTGAACCAACATTATGTTCGCTATCGACGTTAATTCGTCCGCCATGCGCCTTAATAATCCGCTCGGCAATTGACAAGCCTAAGCCGTATCCAGCAGTAGTACGCGACTCTTCGGCTCTATAAAATCGCGTAAAAATCTGCGACTTTACTTCGTCGCTCATGCCAATACCAGCGTCCGCTACAGCAACGCTGACGTGCTTACCCTTTTTGCTGCTAGAAATAGTAATGGTACCGCCTTTGTTACTATACTTAATAGCATTGTCTAGCAAAATCGTGAAAAGTTGTTCTAAACTTTGTCGATCGCCAAGCAGCAAAAGATTTTTAGTTTTATCATCGATAGCAATATCTTTTGCCAGCGCCTGATTTACTACTAGATTCATCGCCCGAGCAATCACCGATTGCAAACCGACCTTGCATTTCTGAATTTCTAGCTTGTCTTCTTTGAGCAACCCTAACATTGAGTTGGTTAATTTTTGTAAACGTTTAACATCATCAACATTGTCGGCGATAACTTGCTTAGCCTGTTTGAGAGTCAATTTCGGATTCATTGATGCCACCTCATTAGCTGCCAGTAGTGCGGTCAACGGCGTGCGTAGTTCGTGGCTAGCATCGCTGACAAAACGCGATTGCGCCGCCATGTTATCCTCGATTGGCTGCAGCGTATGCTGAGCTAGCAGATAGCTGATTAGTCCACCTATCAAAAACACCGTCAAATTTGCCAGCAGCAAGTTTAGGCGAATCGCCGCCATCGCTTCATCTTCACGCGTATCAAGATAGCTATGAATTGAAATAACCGTACCTGGCTCGGCGGAACGAATCGTAGAAGTTGCTTGCTGATCATTTGGCGGCCGGCGATGAAATTCTTGGCTTGATAGTCCATAAATTATCAAACTAAAGGCGACCGACATAGACATGATGATCGCCAAATAGGTCCCCGCTAAGCGAACAACGGCACGTTGACCAACATTTTTCATGCTTTTCTAATCTCGTCCTTAACGATGTACCCAAACCCTCGTACCGTTTGGATAATCGGATCAGTGCCTGGAAAAGGCTTATCAATTTTGTTGCGTAAATAGTTAATAAAAACTTCAACATTATTCGGCAAAATATCGGCATCAAAGTCCCAAACGTGCGTCATGATGTTTTGCTTACTAAGAATTTGATTCTTGTTGCGCAGCAAATACTCAAGAATAGCAAATTCTTTGTTAGATAGCTTGATATCTTTACCAGCCCGTTCAGCAGTGTGATTAGAGATATCAAGTTCAAGATCACGCACTGTCAAAATGTTATCAAGTACATCCTGCGGCCGCCTCAGCAACGCCCGAACGCGAGCGCCGAGAACCTCGAAGCTAAACGGCTTCGGTAAATAGTCATCGGCGCCGCTATCCAAGCCTTCCACAATATCTTTATTCTGATCTTTGGCTGTCAACATCAAAATTGGCGTTTTATTACCATCAGCACGCAGCTTTTTGGCGACTTCAAAGCCATTCATGATCGGCATCATCACGTCGAGAATGATGAGATCGTAATCATCAGCCCGCGCTGCATTGTAGCCATCCTCGCCGTCATGCTCGATATCAACCGCGTAGCCGTCCATCTCGAGCCCTTGCTTGATCGACTTGGCAATTCGTTTCTCATCGTCAACAACCAAAATCTTCATAATTTTATTATAACCTTTCTTTTGTTTAATGGTTTAGTAATTTAAGGACATTTCTGGCCACAAGTAGTGAGTCGTCTGCTTGCCGCGGCGGCTCATCGAAATCCACCAATCGCCAGCGGTCGTTTTAATTTTGATTAAACCTTTGTTTTTGAGGCGACTCAGCTGTGTCATCAATTTCGGACGGCTCATTTGCAAGCTTTCGGTTAGTCCCGTCAGGTCTTCCTCGCCACTCTCGCTAATCTGCTGCAAAACAAGCGCTTCATCAGTTGTCAAATTCAAATTCTTGGTCATATTCACTCCTTTGTTTAGGTTTGTAATGACAGTATGCGCGGTTGAGCTTAAAGTATTCTTAAGCAGCCGCCGCAAGATCATAAACTGTATATTGCGTACCACCGTAATCGACTTTACTACCAGCACTTTTCACCCATGTTAGAATCTCGGAATTGCTACCTGGTCCACTCATACCGCTGGGGCCGCCAGATTTCCCTTGTCTGCTGTTTACTACGTAATAGTGAACTTTACCTTGTTTAACAAGCTGTTTGAATTGCGATAGCGTCAACGTCGAGTCACTACCATTGAAGCCGCCGATGGCCATGACTGGCTGGCCGCTTGATAATTGAATCGGTGCCGATTCGTTAGCGCTATTAACTGCCGCCAGCCATGTTGTGCCATGACGGTTTTCTAGCAAAAACGAGACGAGCGTCGATTCAACCCGCGCCAACTCATTATTCGTATTGCTCATAGCTGAAGCACCTGGACCAGCCGTTGGAATACTGCCGCTATGCGCTGTAGCTACCGTGCTAACACTAAAGACAATCGGTGCCGCCATACCAGCAGTAATTGCTAAGCCAAGAATAATTTGTTTAAGCCGTTTCGTCTGCGATAACGGCAGCAGCGTCAAAATAGTTGCTACACCACCGGCAATCATCACTAGCCACATCAGCCAAGGCCAATAGTTGCTATAGCCGAGCATAATAATGCTAAGAATTATCGTTAGCGCGATACTCATCGGCAGTATCCAGCCTACTTTAGTGCGGCGCGTGTAAGCTTGCCATATGTATGGCGCCCCGATACCGACCAGCGCTGCTAGCGCCGGCGCCATAGCTACAACGTAATATGGATGAATGGTGCCGCTAGTCATGCTGAAAATTACTATATGCATCAGCAGCCAACCCAGCCACAATAATACACCGATGCGCTCATTATTATGTCGCGGTGCTCGGCGTAACAGCCAGATTACTAACCCAGCGCTAATCAAGGCTACCGGAATTAGCCAAGCAATGTTCGGCCCAAAACTCTCATTAAATATACGCAGCACGCCAGTCTCGCCGCCAAAGCCAACACCGCCAGGACCGCCGCCACGACCGCCCGTACCAAAACTGCCGTCCATCATACCAATCGGCGGCGTCATTGCTTGCGCTGCTGGCGAAGCGGTTTGACTAGCAGCCTGCGCACCCATTTGCATCATACCGCCTGGCCAGCCTCCAGGGCCGCCACCATCACCCAACAGCCTTCCAAAACCGTTATAACCGAATATCAAACTCCATATGCTATTGTCGCTCGTACTGCCAACCCAAGGTCGATTTACCGCTGGCGTTAGCCACACCAAAATACTCCACCAAAACGTCGATACAATTGTCGCTATGCCAGCCACGCCGAGATGCCACATTCTGGTAGTGAATTTTGGGCGTGCAAAGCTAATGTAAATGATTGTCATTATCGGCAACACCAGCAAGCCTTGTAACATTTTAGTATTAAAAGCAAGCCCGGTAAATAGTCCAGCTATACTCAACCATAGCACTGGCCGTTTGTCTTCAAATGATCGCAAAAATGCGTAAGCGCTAGCTGTCAAAAAGAGCGTCAAAAAGCTATCCGGATTATTGAAACGAAACATCAGTGCTGCCGCCGGCGTCATCGCCATTACGATTCCAGCAATCAAACCAGCACGCGCACCGTACCATCGTTTAACCGTTAAATAAACCAGCGCCACCGTAGCGATACCTGCCAGCGCGTGCGGCAACAACATGCTCCACGACGAAAAACCGAATATCCGGCCAAACAATCCCATAATCATCATGCTAATTGGCGGCTTATCGACGCTAACAAAATTCGCTGCGTCTAAGCTGCCGAATAGCCATGCCGTCCAGTTAGTACTTGCCGCTTGCGCAGCTGCCGCATAATAACTATTAGCCATGCCATTAATGGTCAAATTCCACAGATAAAATATCGCCGTGAAAAGCAATAAACCGCCAAATGCTGCCATCTCGCCGAAACTCGACTGACCATATTCTTGGCGTACTCGCGACAAACCCTTAATATCATCTGTTGCTGTTTTAACAACATCAACCCGAGAATCAGTATCTTCAATCCATTCTACTGGTTCCTCGTGAATTTTATAGCCGTTATATTCAGCTTTAATTAGCAACTCAGTGTCGAAAAACCAAGCCGTGTCCTTAATGTGAGGCAGCAGCTTTTGCGCTACATCGCGGCGTAGCGCTTTGAAACCGCACTGCGCATCAACAAATTTAGTCTTCATAGTAGTACGAATAATTCGATTGTAGCAGCGCGAGATAAACTCCCGCTTGAAGCCGCGCGTCGTTCGCGATTGTTTCATTAGCCGCGAACCGGTCACCAATCCAGCATCGCCGGTAATCAGCGACGCAATCATCGGTTCAAAACTGTCAAGATTCGTCGACAAATCAATATCCATATAGGCTAGAATGTCCGCCTTACTACTCACCCAAGCCTGTTTAAGAGCCCGGCCGCGGCCTTTTTCTGACAATTGCAGCAAGCGGATCTCTGGATGTCTCTCAGCTAGCCGGCGAGCAATTGTCGCTGTACCGTCGGTGCTACCATTATCGGCAATAATTATACGCCATTTATACGGCAGATTGCTGGCAAGATATCTATGCAGTTTGGTAACCGACTGCTCAAGCACATGAGCTTCGTTAAGAACTGGTAATACGATATCGACCGTCAATGTCCGCGGATTGAGCGGTTGCAAAATTTGGTCGTCGACTGCCGGAGCCGCCGACGCCAAGGGTTGAGTAATTGTAGCTGCTTTCATGAGCGCTACTGTATAGGCGCGTCATGAAAAGTTGCTTAAAGTTTCAATCGTTATAATTAAACGTATTATCGCGGCCGCGGCCGGGCGCCAGCAAATCCACCGGGCCGTAAACCCTGACGGAAACCGGGCCGTACATGTAGCGGCAGCGCATAGACTCCGTGAAACCGCGATGACTGCACGTCTCGTCTATCTGGCTTTTTACATTAACCACGAGTTTGTCGCCGTCGCGACGCAATTTTACTTCCGGTACTTTGGAATATTGCGTGTCGTGATATTTCACTTCCAACCGAGTCTTTTCGGCATAGCCGCCGTATTCCATCGCAACATATCCACCGTTGCCATCAACTACTATACTTTTAGCGCCGGCAGCAGCTTCCGAGGCGTCAACAGTTTTAACTTTTAGAGTTCTCTCGTAATCGTAAGTTAGATTCGAATAAGTATTAGCGCTGAAAATCGCCACACCCGACAAACAAACCGCGCCAGCCATCAACAGACCCAGCATCGCTATAATCGCCGGACGTTTCAGCTTCCAAGTGAAGACGCTCCAGGTAGCCAGCAACGTCAAGGTGAACAAAACTGCGCCGCCCAAAACCAAGCAGCATAGTAATCCCCACGCCCAGCTTTGCGCGGTAAATCCGTTCAACGCTGCCACTGCACCAAAGCCAAACACGCCGCCAACCAGCAGCGCCACTAATAGTCCAAACGCTATCAGCGCCAATATAATTCCCAGCAAAAAGCGGAAAATCTTGGCAGCGGTGCTTGCTGCCTGCTTTTCAGTGCTATCGTCAACTGACAAGCGTTTGAGCGCGTCCAGTGTTACCGGCTCGCCGCGCATCCGCAGCTTGTCCGAAGCCGTCCGCGCTTCAGGAATCGACAACCACATCACGATGTAAATCAGTACCGCCGTGCCAAACGTTATAAACGGCGAAAAGATAGCGATCAAGCGTATCCACAACGGATTAACGCCAAAATAAGCTGCTACGCCAGCACATACTCCGCCGATCAAACCATGTTCAGTATCGCGCATTAGCTGCTTAGACGAATTGCCCAATACCTCGTCATCTACGTCAACATCAATCTCCGCATTGTCGCTACCGTCCGAAAAATCGCGCGGCTCGCCCATCTGTTTCTGAATTGCCAGAACATCATCGTTACTGATTACGCCGTCCTTTGCTACGCCGCGCTCCGCCAGAAGCTCCACCATTCGCGCTTCAATTTCTTGCATGGCTTCCGACTCGGCATGCATATTTTTCTGAATTAAATTAAGATATTTCTCCAATGATTTTTTGGCGTCAATCTCCGCGCTAAACGGCGTTTTCGCCAAATGGATTCTGGTTATTTCTTTCATCGCTTTGCTCCTTTCTCGAGATTTTTCAGCGAATTATTTAACAGTTTTATCCGATCTTTCAATTCATCCACCAATTGCTTGCCATTGTCAGTTAGCGAATAATATTTGCGCGGCGGACCTTGCTCGCTTTCCTGCCATTCGTGCTTGAGATAGCCATATTTTTGTAAACGGCTCAGCAGTGGATAAATCGTGCCCTCCACTACCATTAAGTCCGAATCACTCAATTGCTTAACGATGTCGCCGGTATATTGCGGCTGCTTAGCGCACACCAGCAGCACGCAGTACACCAGAAAACCTTTGCGCAGTTGAATCGCTAAGCTTTCCGCGTAAGCACTAGCGTCCATTTTTTCTTTCTCCTGGCACGGTTGACTTTTCAATCCGGCCGTCTTTGATGATAATTTGATGATCGCATTTTTTCGCCAAATCAGCGTCGTGTGTCACCACAATCAGTGTCACGCCCTTTTGCTTATTATAATCAAACAACAATTCTTCCACTTTGGCGCCCGTTTCACTATCCAAGTTGCCAGTCGGTTCATCGGCAAAGATGATTTGCGGATCGCCGACAATCGCCCGAGCAATCGCCAAACGCTGCTTTTGCCCGCCCGACAAATCTTTGGCACAGTTTTTGCGCTTATCGTACAAATCCACCGCTTTAAGCGCCGCGTTGATTTTGTGCGCCCGCTTTTTGCGCGGCAGCCGCGCAATTTCCAGCGGCAAACTGACGTTGTCAATCACGCTCTCATTGCCTTGGACAAAAAAGCTCTGAAAGATAAAGCCGATTTTCTTGGCGCGAAACTCATCGACACGCTTTGACTTTAGTTGCAAGATGTCTTGCCCGTCGATGATCACCTGACCATGCTGTGGCCTGTCCAGCCCAGAGATGGCATGCATCAGCGTCGATTTTCCTGAACCAGATTTACCGAGGATTGCCACGCTGGCTCCTGTCGGAATGGTCAAGCTGACATTTTTCAGCGCCGTAAATTGGTTTTTCTTTTTGCCGTAAATCTTCGTTACATTCTTTAGTTCAATCATGATCTCTCCTATTCCGTCCTTAACGCCTCGATTGGGTCTAATTTTGTTGCTTTGCGGCTTGGTAACCAGCCAGAAATTATTGCCATCACCACCAGACCAATCACCAGCAAACCAATGCGTAGCGGATTAATCACCAGCAAATTCGTTCCTACACTTAGCTTCAACGCACTGGTAATTACCGGGTTCAGCAGCGTCACCAAACTTGCCAAGCCTACGCCAATCAATCCGCCCAGTAGACCAACCCACGCCGCTTCGTAGCGGAACAATTTACCGATATCGCGGCCGCTCATTCCCAGCGCCTTCATCAGCCCGATTTGGCTGGTTCGCTCCAGCACCGAAATATACATGGTATTGATAATACCGAATACACTGGCCAGCAGTGCCAAGCCGCCGAATCCCGCCAGCGCCGCTTGCGCCGCGTTGACCATGGTGAGCAGCGTCTTGCGCACGTCCTGAATCGAATAGGCGCTATAATCTTTGTTAATTTCGTCTTTCACCGCATCGATATTTTTCTCATCATCAACCGACACTAGCGCCGTCGAATACTCATTCGGCTGGCTTTTGTCGTGGCTAAATTCGTAGATTTCCTTAGCGTCAGCGGTCGAGATTCGCAGCGTCGGCTGATAGTACAAAATCGTATCCGATGCTTTGTCAACCGCCGTAATTTTCAGCGGCATTTCCTTAGCAATCTCGCCGCTCTGCTCCGCACTACGCAAACCCAGCGTAATCGTCTGTCCAATTGCCGACTGCGCATCTTTGAAACCCAACTGCTTTACATAATCATTCGGAATAATAATCTCGCCTGGCTTTGGCATAAAATTATCCAGCTTACCAGCCGCCAAGTCCGCCCGCGTTTTATCGGCCTTTACTGCTACTTCCAAGGCAAATTTCTTATCATTGCCCGAACTCTGAGCGTACGCCACGCCGGCAGTTGAATACGCCGGAGTCACCGTTTGAACGTGTGAAATTTTTCGCAGTTTAGCAAGGTCGACATCGCTCATTGAATATTTGATGCGCCATGCCGCCTCCTCTTTTTTAGCCTGGTCTTCTTCTGACCCTTTTGGTGCGCCGTATTCTGGCAGTTCATCCTTCTTGCTAGATTCAGCCTTTTTATTGACCATAATTACTTTTTTATCGCCAGCCGCATCAACCATACTATTGGTATATAACCGACCGCCCTCGCCAGCCATCAGCGCCAACCCAATCGTAAACGCCCCGACCGAAATCGCCAGCGCCGTCAAAATCGTCCGACCTTTCGATTGGCGGAGATTGCGCCCCGCCCGCTTGATAATATCGATTCTTCTCATGCTATGCTCCTTGTATTTTCATTATACATAGTACTATGTTATACAAGGTACTATAAAAAGTCAAGCTATTTTAAGAAAAACAGTACTAAAGGATGTGAATAATTGCCAGACTAGACTCCGTTCTCGACGTATATTGACGATTATTCGCCAGCCACTTATCAACCGCTCGCGCGGCACCCGGCAAGGCTTCATTGGCATAGTCATCGACGATGACGATTGCCTTTTCATGAAACTTACCGTCGCACGCACGGAATGAATCAGCGATTGACCCATAAAAATCGCCGTCAAAAAACGCAAAGATGATACTTTCCGGTACGTCGTCAGGGGTGAAATCAGCAAACCAGCCTTTGTGAATAGTTGGTAGTTTCAAGCCAGCTTTTTTGAAGCTTTGAACGAAGGTTTTGCGCGGCGCCAAGAGTTCGCCCGCTTTGAACTGCTCGCCCGCAGCGCTGTTGTCTGCTTGGGTTTTTTCTGGCAAGCCCATAAACGAATCGTAAACATGAAACTCGCCCGTAAAATCATAGGCGTCCAACAGCCGCCGGATGAACAAACTAGTCGTACCGACATAACAGCCAAACTCCACAATGTTGCCTGTCGCGCCGCTTTTCAGTACTTTTTCCAATTCTCGTAGCAAGACGCCGAGTTCTTTGGCGTCAACTTGGTCAGAAATGATGGGATATTTGGCGAGGAGTTGATCGGTGATCATTATTAAATTATACCGCAATTATTGGATTAATGTCGTTCGCTATCATTTCCCCATACCGTATTGTCTGAAAATATTTACATACTTTTGCATAAACTCTTCTTTGCGATCCGCATTATACTGCATGATAAACCGCGGATGCTCCAACGGCACGATAGTGTCAAAGAGATGATGCTCATTATTTATATTAGTTAAAAACTTAAAATTCTCACCGCTGCCGATACAAAAGCAAACGGTTGTATCAATATTAAAATCAATCTGGCGCCTCAGCGAATCTACGATAAAAGGATAGAGGCATTTTTTCAGAACTGCATTTTCATAGTAGTTACAATTTACCCAATTACCTTTCAAATTTATCTTTTCAATACCTAGCGGACACACAAAACCCATGTAAAATTGTTTATAAAAATTCTGGCGCCCGCCGTATTCTTCCATCACTTCATACAAGAAACTTGACGAGCGTTTATTCGCTCCAAAAGCGTCTATAGAAATCCCAGTGTCTTTTTGTAAATGATTAACGTCTTCAAACGGCACGCCGGTAAGCGCCGTTCCGCGCCGCGCCGGCGAACTACCCAAAATCATAAACCGCTGCTTATTATCATGATAGTGCTGACGATAAAACCGCTGTGTTATTTGTGCTATTTGCTGCTGATTAGCGCCAGCGAATGGATTGATTAGGCGATATTTTTCTGGCAAGTTTATGCTGGCACTTTTTAGCGTATCGTTAAACGCCAATATTTTTTGAGCAGTAGTTTTGGGATTCATGCGGATTCTTATTGTAAATGATATATGTTAGTAAAGTGTATAAAAATTGCTTATTTCACTGTAAAATTTAGCGGGCTTCCGACAGTCCAGTAATAGCAACGATAATGGTGCTAACGGCGAGGCTTCCGACCAAAAATTCAAGTGGGACGTCGGGTTTCAGGTAAGCGAAAAACGCCGTGCCAATCCACATCACGGCGATGATTCCCGCGGCATACGGATAGCGAACTTGCATCACCCATTGTTGTAATTGCTTCATGATAATTCTCCTTTTTGTAACAACATGGCGTAAGCGGTCCTATCGCGCTCCGCAACCTTGCTCATCCAGTCCATCACTATTTCTTGCGCCAGCTCAATACTCATCGGCGACGAGCGCACCGCCTCGCTGATTCCATAGATATTAGCGTGAACCTCAGCCAATTCCAGGGCGTCATGGACAATCCGCCAATAATGCGTCCTTCGATATTCATCGCCGCACGCCAGCCGCGCTGCCGCCAAATAGTGATACAAACCGCGCTGCAACATGATATCAACGCTGTCTAACCTGACAGCAAACCGATTACCGGCGTTAATTTCATTGAGGAATAATTGGGTTATTTGCCGATTAGCAGCGAACGTGCTGGTTGTCGATTGAAGCAGTGTGTTTGCGTATTCATAAATAGTGCGCGTCAAGCTGCGATCTTTGGCGATCACATCCAATGCTTGATACAAGGTATGGTCATAAAACGCCAGCATCGCCAGTGCCAATAAACCCATGTCAGCTCGATCTTCATACAATGCGCGATACTGCACAATCATGTGGTAAAACGAGGCGCGATGCCGCGGCGCTGCCACCGCCAAACCAAAGTCGATCAGTGCAACTCTGTTGTCTCTCAGCAAATAAATATTACCTGGATGCGGATCGGCCATAATGATATCTGCTTGTAAAATTGC
>CAJPLU010000007.1 GCA_905371595.1 Candidatus Saccharimonadota bacterium | reverse complement strand
ACGGCTAAGCCAGTTTGATGCTCGCTGCAGCCTGGCCGAGCACGCCGCCGAGTACGGCTTCATCCAGCGCTATCCTGACAACGCCAAAAATATCACCGGCTATGTCGTCGAGTCTTGGCACTGGCGTTACGTCGGCCGCGAAACCGCTCAAGACATGAAAAAGCGCGAGATCAAAACTCTCGAAGAGTACTTCAATGTTACAGGCGGCGATTATTCAAACTAATTTTACGTAAATACGCCCTAGCCTTGATACGTACCGCGCCAAAACAAGAGCGCGTTCAGAAAAAGTAGTCCGCTAGCTGCCAATCTGAACAACCGAACCACCGATTTTGCGCCGGAAATAATCGTCGTGGCTAACATACAAAATTGCGCCAGCGTAGCGCTCGAGCGCCGCTTCCAGTTCCTCAATTGAAGGCAAATCCAGGTGGTTGGTCGGCTCGTCCAGAATGAGCAATTGCGGCTCATTTGCTAGCATACTAATGAGCTGAAACCGAGCTTTTTGCCCGCCGCTCAAGCTAGCCAAGGGCACCGCGCCGTCGCTCTCAACAAAAAGATAATCGCCCATCAGCTGGCGGATTTTGGTATCATTAATTTTCAGCCCGCGATCGAGATACATCTGCTCAATCGTTCGCGCCAGCGGCAAGTTCAGATAAGTCGCCGCTATCTCTTGCTCGTAAATACCAACGCGAATTTGCGGATCGAGATAGAGAGAGCCCGCGTAAACGATTGGGGCAAATTGAACAGTATTCTTAATCAAAGCCTGAGCTAGCTGGGGCGGGACTTGAGCCGTTTTACGAAGACGGCCAGAGGAAGCGGCGCTAGAAGACGCGTTTGCCATCAACGCTCGGATCAACGTCGTCTTGCCAGCACCATTGCGGCCGCGCAGTTCAATAGCTTCGCCCTCGCGCAAATCGATATTAACACCTTCAAACAAAATCCGCTCGTTGAAGCCTAGCGCCAAATCGCGAGCTTCGACAAGCTTGCGCTGCGACCGCATAGCGCCGTCTCGCATATTCAAACGAATGTTGCGAGCTTTGAATTTTTGATAGCGATCAGCTACTTTATAATCCAATTGCGCCACATTCTCTCTGTCAATCCAAAAAGTCGGCTTGTCGATTTTCTCCAGTTTCTCTAGCTCGGCCGCCGCTTGGTTCTCGCGCCGCTTGAATTGCGCAATCGTGCCAGGATCGCGGGCTTTTTCTTTCAGGCGGCGAAATTGCAGAACTTTGTCGCGCAAATTAGCAATCCGCCGTTCGGTTTGCTCATAATCCTGCATGGCATTGCCTGTCGCTGAGGCATTTTGGCGCAAATAATCATCATAATTGCCGCGATAACTCACTGATGCGCCATCGCGCAGCTCAACAATTCGATCAACCTCTGCCAGCACATCGCGGTCATGAGTGATGATCAACATCGCTTGGCGGGCGCTTTTCATCCAATCAATAAACTGCTTCTTGGCAACATAATCCATATGATTAGTCGGCTCGTCAATCAATGCCAGATCCGCTTGCGCATGCATGATTTTCACAACTTCGACCAAGCGTTTCTGCCCGCCGCTCAAAGCAGCCAATTGGCGCTCGCCAAAACCTTCCATCTGGAAATTTTTCAATTCCTCAGCCACCAGTTCTTCAACACGATAAAAATCCTTCTGTCCAAAGCGCTCTAACGCCTGGCTGTACTCCTCGATCTTGCGCATATCGCTACCCATCGTCGCTGGATAAGTCGTCAAAATGTGCCGCAACCGCGCATATTCCGGCAGCCCGCGCAGGATATATTCCAGCACTGTAATATCACCCAAACTATGGTGTTCCTGCGCCGTCGCTACAATCGTGCTGCCGCGCCGAAAAACAGCCGATCCTCTGTAGTCGCTATCCGTCCCCGCCAACATGCCAAATAGCGTCGATTTGCCAACGCCATTACGACCAACCAGCCCGACTTTCTCGCCGTCATTGACGCTGAATTTAACGCCGCTCATCAACTGCTTATCGCCAAAACTTTTATCGGTAATGTGAACATCGGCTATCATTCATTCTATTGTAACAGAGAGCAACCCCGGGCACTATTGTATTTTAATCATAAATGTTGTATAATATAAGCCTTAAACCTGTTATAATTAACATATGTCTAAGAAATCTAGCGCTAAGACAAAAAAGCTAGCTATGCAGACGATCGTTAACCGTCGAGCACGGTTTGATTATGAGCTTGGCGATGAAATCGTAGCAGGCCTAAGTTTAACCGGACTCGAAGTGCGAGCAGCCAGGGAAGGCCACGTCCAGCTCAAAGGCGCTTACGTCACTATTCGCGGCGGCGAGCTGTGGCTTAACAACGCCAGTTTTTCGCTGCGGCAAAACGAGCGCGGCCAACCAAATGCGCGCACTGTCGATACTAGTTCGCGCAAACTGCTGGCCAGCCGCCGCCAAATCGACCAATTAGCTGCTCGCAAAAAAGAAGGCTTTACTATCGTTCCAACCAAACTGCTTACTAGCGGACGCTATATCAAATTAGTCATCGCTCTAGGCAAGGGTAAAAAACGCTACGACAAACGCCAAACTATCAAACAGCGCGATCTAGAACGCGAGCACAGCCGCATTTTGCGCAAATTTTAGCTGCGCCGAATACACCGAGCCTCGCGCCCTGAACCGCTACTATTCTTCTTCAAGTACTTGATGTGACGAAATCAAACTTTCGTATAATTCAACCATCTTTTTGGCCATCGCCGTCGAATCAAACTTCTTGGCAACACTCAACGCGCCGCGCGACAACTCCTCGATTTTCTCTGGGTGCGCAAACAAATCATTAAATACTTTTGCGAAATCTTCGCCCTCAATACCTTTAGTCAAGACAGCGTTATTCTTAGTCAAAGCCTCGGTCATCCGTTCGTCGCAGTAAACAATCGGCAAACCGCTAGCCGCCGCCTCTAGGAAAGTCATCGGCTGGTTGTCAAAATGATACGACGCCAGCGAGAATACATCAGCCTGCTTGAGCATCGCCGCTACCTCGTCGCCCGAACGCATACCAGCGAAAATTACTCGATCGCCGACGCCCAACTCCTCAACGCGCTGCCTAAGCTCCTCTTCATACGGGCCGCCGCCAACCAAGACCAGCTTGACTTTTTTATCGCGGATATGCGGCATAGCCTCAATCAAAGTCCGCTGGCGCTTCTCTGGACTCAGCCGCGCCACTGAAATGATGAGCTTTTCACCCGGACGCTTTTCAATTGGCGAATCAGCCGCCGACGCTTTTTTATAGCGTTTGGTGTCGATACCGTTCGGGAAAACGTAGCATGGCACCGTCAAGCCGCCATCTTCGATCAGCATCCGTTCAAGGTGTCTCGACGGCGCAATACAAGCATCGCACTTATTAGCAAACGCCGCCATCAGCCGCCAGCCCTGGCGCGACATGATGTCTTTGATAGTGCTTTTACTCATTGAACGCAGCTGCTCGCGCGAGGCTTTCGGCAAAATCGGCCTTGTTCGCAGCACTACTGGAAACGCCGCTGTCGCCGCAATCAAGCCAGAAGTCACCATAAACGGATAATCATTAACTAATTCAACATAAAGTGTGTGAATGGTCGTCACATGCGGTATATTCTGCCGCTTAGCCACGCTGTGCGCCAGTACGCCCATATAAAATTGCATTTGGCTATGCACGATATCAAACTGGTATTCATCAAGCTTCCTGGCTAGGCCAGGGTAAATAACCGCCATTTCACGCTTATCAAAAACATAATTCTTGGCTGATGGCAAGCGGATGACGTGATCGTCGTGGTCTTCGTAGCCTTCGCATTTTGGCGCTACCACGAAGACCTCATGCCCGAGCGCCTCCAAAGCCTGTTTATAGTTCAAGGTCGATGTTGCCACGCCATGCACCGATGGCAGGTAATCATCAATAAAAAAAGCGATTCTCATAACTAATTCCTATTATACCATGGCGCGCTAACTACGCTAAACGTCAGGATAAGAGTCTACCGCTTCAAACTGCAAGATATGGCCGGCAGCCGGATCAATTATAAACTTCGCTGTCGGCAGCAAATCCTTCATAATACCCTGCGTTTTTGGAGTAATAATATTGTCTTCGCCGCCAATTATAATAGTTACATCATAATCACTAGGTACGCCCTCAATATAAGGATTTTTCTGATATAGCAGCGTCGTCAATGCATTAGATTTTTTAAGCGTCGTAGTGGACTTTTTGTATTTTTCAGACTCGCCAAGCCATTGCCAGGCATGCTGGCGCTTGGTCTTCAGAACGCATGCCATCCGAATCTTCTGTCCAAGCATGCAGTTGTAGGCTTCCCAGGTAATCTTTTCGGGCAAATAGCTAGAAAGCACCTGCAAGGTATCAGCTAACCGCGATTGATCTGGCGTCGGGCAAGCCATAATGACTTTGGTATTTTTCGGGATTTTTTCGGTACGCAGCGCATGATAAACTATTGATGAAGAATACGAGTTGCTGACAATCAAATCCGGCGTCCGGCCGAGCCGCGCCAAGTCTTCCACAAGCCAATCAGCTAAATCATCGTAAGTGTTCAGCGGCGGTTGCACCGACCCGCCATGCCCTGGTAAATCTATCGCGTACACCGCATAGCCAAAATTGACGTACCGCTCGGCTAACGGCACCATATCGATCTTGCCGCCAGTCACGCCGTGAAAAAGTATTACCGCTTTATCAGCGCTAGTATTACACTCAAACCAGCAAACTCCGCCAGCCGTCTTTTCTTGGCAGCCGAGTTTTTCGTAAATTTGCTTTAATGTTGGAATTTCATCCATGATAACAATTATACTACTTTATAGTCTCTTGCTATAATACATTTATGAAATCTCTTTCTGTAGCGCTAATTATTGACGACAAGTTTCCATCGTCAAGCGGCGTCAGCCGGTCTGTCCAAACGCAAATCGAGGAACTAACGTGTCTGGGCCATAAGGTCACGCTTCTCGCGCCGCACGCCAGCCTAGAGGCGCCAAAGCAAGCAAAAACCATTCCCATCAAATCTTTCCGTCTGCCAGGCCTGCCAATACACACGCGGATATTATGTGCAACCAATCGTGCAGCAAAAATTATCAGCCAGCAACACCGCTTCGACCTTATTCATAGCCAAACAGACACTGGAGCCTTGCTGCTAGCCGCCAAAATCGCTCGCCAGCAACATATACCGCACATTCACACTTTTCATACCAATATCGCCGGATCGCACACCGTACCGATACCGACATTTTTTGCTAGCATTGGCTTTAGGTTATACGCGTTAAATGTAGCAGCAATCCATAAGCGGCGACCGCAAAAACACGCTAAACCTAAATCTACTGCGCTGCTAGCTGCCGAAAGCCGTATTGGTCGCTTTGACTGGCGTACTCAAGCTATTATTGCTAATGTTGTCGATGCGTCAACCACACCGTCGCACTATATGACCAATTACATTCACGCGGCCGCTAGCGGAGAAGTATCACTCAGCGCCATTATACCTACTGGCTATAACCGTACCTTTGAGGAGTACGCTCGTGCCGCGCAGCGGCAGCGCAGCAACAAGACTGTGCGATTCATCAGCATTAGCCGCCTAGTCAAAGAAAAGCGCCTAGATTGCGTCATCAAAGCCTTCCAGCGTGCTGCCATACCGAATAGCGAACTGCTGGTTGTTGGCGATGGTGCAGAACGCAAGAATCTCATTCGCCTGGCTGCTGATAGGCCCAATATTACTTTTGCCGGGCATGTTGGCGATCGCAAACAAATTGTTCAATTGCTTCGAGATTCCGATGTTTTTGTACTAGCATCTTACCGTTTTGATAACCAGCCAATCGTTATTCCTGAATCGTTAGTGATGGGATTGCCGGTTCTATATTGCGACGATCGATTGGACGTTGGGCTCCATAACGGCATAAATAGCTTATTGGTACGACCAGATGAAGAGAGTTTGGCGCAAGGTATGAAAAAATTAGCCAGTTCCACTTACCGCAAGAAACTGTCTGCTGGTACCAAAAGCGTCTTCAAAGAGCTTTCGCCCGAAGCTACCGCTACTGCTTACGTAAAACTCTACCAACAAGCTATAACCAAATATTAGCGGTGTAAATAATCTCTTGCATTTATTTATAGAGTTATCATTCTGAAAAACTCGACAAATTAATGCCCGCCAGCTAAAAGACGGGCATACAACTCGCGGTATTGATCAACGGTGCGTTCATAAGTATGGTTATCAATAATCCACTGGCGAGCAGCGCGGCCCATCTGGCGCCGGCGCGGCTCATCATTCAGCAATTCATCGATTTTATGCGCTAGATCGTTGACGTCTGGATAATGGAAGCTGACTCCATTCTTGCCGCCGTCCAATAGCTCGGGCAGAGCAACCTGATCAGACACCACCACTGGCGTACCGCAAGCCAGCGCTTCTAGCGCCGCAATACATTGCAGCTCGGCAGGACTAGCCATCGCGAGTATATCTGCTCGCCGCAATAAAGCACGCTTTTCCTCGTCGCTAACAAAACCGGTAAAAATACAGCGATCACCCAGTCTGGCTGCTTGACTTCGCAGTTGCTTTTCTATTAAACCTTTACCAATAATCACCAACTGCGCATCAGTTTTCAAGCGTTCCATCGCGGCAATCAGCAAGTCAATCCGCTTCTCGCCGTCAAGCCGCCCAACATAGGCCACCACCGGCCGCAACGCATCAATCGCAAAACGCTGCAAGAGCTTCTCGTCAGCCTTACCTGGTGTATAGAATACCGCATTGACACCGTTAGAAACTGCTTTCGTTGGTATATGAATCGCTGGCGTAGTCGCTAATGCCGCACGCGTCGGCGCCGTCATATAGGCGGTTTGATTGACTAGCTTGCACATTTTACCCTCGACTATCCGGACAAACCAGCGGGCAATAGTTTTGTTTTTGGCATTCATCACGAGATTCAGCGCCATAGTGTGATTAGTCGTGACGATCGGAATCTGCCGCCGTCTAGCTTGCTGGACGACCGCTTTGTGCAGCCATGAAATCGGCGTCATCAGATGAATGATATCAGGCTGGTTCTGTCGAAAGTACCGCCGCACGAATCTTTTTGGCAAGAATGCCACCCGGTTGTTGTCGCGATTAGCAATCCATTTTACTGCTGGCAACCGCAATACTTTCGCACCGTTTATTTCATCTACCTCTGTGAAATAGCTAAATAAACCGTTCGGCGAGCCAGTTAACACCGTCACCTCGTCGCCAGCTTCCTTCAGACCAGTAATTAGAGTGTCAAGCGCTGTCTGTACACCGCCAACACCCGGGCGATATACTTCAGTTACTATCAGGATCTTCATACCTACAAATACTAGCACATCCGCTAGCTGGTTGTACATTTTCAGAATTAACGCTCTACGCAATGAGTGAGTGGTGCTAGCAGCGAGACGGGATATCTCGCCGCTAGCACCATGTGTTACTCTCGTCGGCCTCCTCTCTTTATTTTTATCAAGAAATGTACTATGAAGTCAATAATGCCAAATAGTACAGTGATGCACACCAAAGTGGCGGCAGCAACACACCATGCCAAAGCAGGGAGTAGGCCGATAAACACAAGGATTGTTCCCACAATCCCTAGGGACTCAAAAGGACACACCTCAGTCCTCCTCTGCCCGGGCATGCGCATCCCGGAGCAGGCAATTGCGCAATGAACTATACACATAGCACAACAGCCCGCCCCGAGATGCTCTCGACGAGAGCGAGGGCTTATCAAGCCCTACTTAGACATATACCCAAAACCAGGCAGTTTTGTCAATAGCACAGCGACAATTTTACGTTATAATAACTATATGAAGCTATTTTCCTGGAACGTCAATGGCATCCGCGCCGTCATCAATAAGGGTGAGTTTGCCAGCTTCCTGCAAACCTACGATCCGGATATCTTATGCCTGCAAGAAACCAAGGCTGCCCGCGACCAGGTAGAAATTGATCTGCCAGAGTACCACGAGCATTTCTATTCAGCGGCCAAAAAGGGCTATTCCGGCACGGCGATTTTCTCGAAAATCCGGCCGCTGCATTGGCGCGACGGATTGCCGCCGGATATCATTGAGCGGTTCAATCTGACCGGCGATCAGTATGGCAATCCCGCCGACGAGGGGCGCATCATCACTGCCGAATTCGACGATTTCTGGGTGGTAACGTGTTATACGCCAAATTCGAAAGGGGATTTGAGCCGGCTGAGTCTGCGTCATGAACAATGGGATCCGGCAGTGCTGGCCTATCTGGAGGAATTGGAGCTAGTCAAGCCAGTCCTATACTGCGGCGATATGAACGTGGCGCATCAAGAAATTGACCTGGCAAATCCTAAGCCTAATGTCGGCAAGCACGGTTTTACCGATGAGGAGCGCGAGGGCTTTCAGAATTACCTAGACGCTGGATTTACTGATACCTTCCGGGCGGCTTTTCCTGAAAAGACCGAGGCTTACACCTGGTGGACGCACTGGGCCAACGCCCGGGCGCGCAATGTCGGCTGGCGGATTGACTATTGGCTGGCGTCGCGCGAAATCGCTAAGCGTGTCAAAAATCCGCAAATCCACGCCGAACAAATGGGCAGCGACCACTGCCCAGTAAGTATTGAAATAATATAAATAGTAAGGTAGTCTTATGTCTCCAGAAAATAACTCGCAGCAACCACTTCAACAAACGCAATATCCGCAGCAACCGCAATATCAGCAATACCCACAGCAGTATCCGCCGCAAAACCAACCTCAATACGCTTCACCGCAGCCGCAATATCCGCATTATTCTTCGCAGAAACCAAACAAAATACTCCTAACGATTGCTTTGATCGTTTCGCCACTCGCAATGCTCTTCGTAATACTAATATCTATTGGCGTCATTTACGGGCTATCCGAAACATTTTCGCAAAATCCAGCAAGCTCTTTCGGACAGCTAAATGATTGCGCCGAACAAATACGCCAAATACCGGGCGTAGAGAAAGTCGACCTCAAATTATCAGACATCGTAGAGGACTTTTTTGGCAACAAAAAAGGTACTTACAAAATAACGCTTCAGCCGGATTACCCTAAAGATCAAACTGTCATCGCAGTAAAGAAAATCGCCGACGTTATCTCGCCGATCCGAGAATGGCCGCAACAAAACTTCATTGCAATAACTCAGAAGCAGGGCGACGGCGCAATCAACACCGACTCGGAAGCTAACGTGTTTTACAAAATTCCCGAAAAACTCCCGGCGCTATTCGATAAGCTTAAAGAGTCTAATTTCAAAGCCAAAATTTCAGCTAGAGTACTAGAGAAATCAGAGAAAAACAAAACAACGAACGGACAGCGTACTCAATATTATTACTACCTTGACTGCGAAATTGAAATGAATGCCGCCAATCTTAACGAAATCAAATCATCGTTGCCAAGCAACACGTCTATCGGCTCGTACGACAAACTTGTCTATACTTGGAATATAACCAGAAGCGGCGGAGATACAACTAAAGTCTATGCCGATGGCAGAATACTCAGCAATAACCGCTACTTGATGGAAAACATCGACATATTCGAACCTATCTTATTCGAGATTGGAGAATTAGGGTTCGGCATTGATAAAGAATCAGACGAAATCCTAGGCGAAGTTAAATTCAACAACTTGTTCAGCAGATTCGAGCCGTCGCACATCGATATTTTCGCTCAAGCCGTTAAACTAATAGCCGCAAAGAATAATCAAGGCGCATTTAGAATCGATCAAGATAAAGTCCGCGGCTATCCAGAGGGACGCGTTACGCTGCCAGATATCGCTATCAAAAACGGCATTGCAACTGTAAAAGAATACGATTTCGAGCCAAGAGATAGGTATATTATCGAAAAAATCGTCCGGCAAGCAAATGCAACTGACTCGCCAGCTTGATTAAGCCCAGTCTTTGGCAAAACGTTTTTCTTCGATCGCTACCGTTAACTCGTACAGCCGCTGCACGCCGTTCTCTAGTTGGTAATAATGTCGAATGTACGCCAATTCTAGCACAAACAAAATCAGCGCCAGCAATCCCAGCAAACAGTTCATCGCCAACCCCATCGCCGCGGTTGCCAAAAATGCCGCCAGAGACGCTAAAAATAGCCCGGCGAAGAAAAATGTCACCAGCAGGTGAATCAGCCGCTCGTGCTGAAATTCTTGCACGCGCGTGCGGTGATAGTGCGCCAATTCCGTCAGATCAGTTTTCGACTTGGCCGCCGCTAGACGCTGAGATATAGTTTGATAATGCTCGGCGATGTGTTTTTCCATAGCTTAAATTGTACGCTAGCCCGGCGGCTGCGGCAAGCGCTTGAGCTGGTATGTCCGCACTTTTCGCGCTACAATAAACTCATGGAATTAGCATATTGGCAGCGCCAAACGCCCGAGCAGCCGCTCTTTCCTGATATCGAGTGGAATAAGCCCGAACAGCGCTCGCGCGCAGGAAAACTTGGCATCATCGGCGGCAACAAACTTGGCTTTGCTGGTGTCGCCGAAGCTTACTCGACAGCGCTCGCTAGCGGAGTAGGGGAAGCCCGCGCCTTACTGCCGGATGTCCTCAAAAACACCTTACCGCGCACCATGGCTGGCGTCACTTACGCGCCTAGCAATCCTAGCGGCGGTTTAGCTCAAGAGTCTATCAGTGAACTACGAGCGCTTAGCGCTTGGAGCGACGGTTTACTGCTAATAGGCGATGCCGGGCGCAACAGCCAAACAGCGATTGTCTACAGCCAGCTGCTGCGCGACTATCAAGGCCCAGCAGTTATCACCCGAGACGCCGTAGATCTAGTACGCAACGATTCCGCCACACTAGCAGCACGCCCGAACACCGTGTTAATTTTGAGTTTCGCGCAACTGCAAAAACTCTTTCGCACGCTTTATTATCCCAAAATTTTGACTTTCAGTATGCAGCTGCTGCAGTTAGTCGAAGCTTTGCATAAATTCACCGTGACATATCCAATTACCATTACCACCTTGCACCAAGACACACTCGTTACTGCTCACAGCGGGGAGGTCACCACCATGCCATGGAACGACCCGATGCGCATCTGGCGCGGCACGGTAGCAGCGCGTGCCAGCGTCTATTATATTTGGAATCCGTCACGGCCGCTTGAGGCCATCACTGCCAGTCTTCTATCTAAATAATCCAACAAAACAAATCCGCCCTGATATCTCAGAGCGGATCGTTTCTAGCTGGGGGGATTAACTAGAGGCGTTTGCGGCTAGCGATGTAAGCGCTGGCTGCTGCGGTTAGACCGCCGAGGCCGACCACCGAGGCGACTACTTCGCCGGCACCAGTCTTTGGCAATTCAACTGGATTTGATGGGGTTGGCGTTTTTGGAGTTTCCGGTGGAGTCGCTGGAGTTTCCTCGCACTTGCTCATGTCAGTGGTGTACTGGCTGTCGCTTGACTCTTTGCGGGTAACTTCGACGATTTTCTTGTCAGCGATGCGGCAAACTTTCACCTTGTCGCAGTCTGCTTCATTCTTGGAATGCTTCTTGCTGTCAAACTCGGTCTCTTTGATGGTGATGATGTTACCAGTCTCGAGTTCGCAAACCTTTACCTTATTACAGTCAGCGAAATTCTTAGAGTGCTTCTTGCTGTCAAATTCTTTCTCTTTGATAGTAATGATAGTATCGGTTGAAAGGTCGCAGACTTGGATTTCCTTACAGTCGTTAATGTCTTTCGAGTGCTTCTTACTGTTGAACTCTTTTTCCTTGATAGTTACGATTTGCTTGCTAGTCAGGTCGCAGACCTTGATTTCTTTACAATCGTTGATATCTTTGGAATGTTTGCTGCTGTTGAACTCGGTCTCTTTGATGGTGATGATTTTCTTGCTGGTAAGATCGCAGACTTGGATATCTTTCGGTTTCCAGGTTGCATCACCCCAGACTGGGTTACCGCAATCCTTGATAATGGCTGCGATAAACTTGCCGTTTTCATCGAACCAGACGAAAGCATCAAACTGATTGTAGACAAAACTGTTCTGAGTCGTAAACTTGTAGAACGAATGTCCGCCAACCGTCTCGCGGCCGTATGACGAGCCTGGGTAGCGCGTATTACGCTGAACGGTCTTGGCGTTAGTTGCTACGACTTGGCCGTCGACAACGATCCGGCCGTCCTTGTAAACGGTACCGTTCTTCATGCCTTTGCCTTCAATCATGGCATCATTTATGTTGTTCCACTGATACAGCGCTTTGATGTCGTTGCGTCCGTAGTAAACATTTTTAAGGTCTTGATGACTTGGCGTACCGCAAGTAATCACGTTAATCCATCCGTCACAGACAGATGCTTCTGATGGCTTGGCCAACCAGATTCCGCCAGCGATAGCAGCTATAACCGCGCCGACAATCGCCAGATTCTTAATTGATAGTTTCATTGATTTCCTCCCTGCGTGCATTATTCCACGCTTATGATGTCATTGTAGCATAAACTTTTAATTATGTCAACACTTTTGCATAATATTGTTACTTATGCTTTACGCCGCTACCATAACAGGGGTAAGCGCATCAAAAAAAGACGCCCACATACGTCTATCTTATGGTACCGCGGGCCGGACTTGAACCGGCACGAGCTAATGCTCAAGAGATTTTGAGTCTCTCATGTCTACCAATTCCATCACCGCGGCAGAAAAGGTACGTTTTCATTGTAACAGACCAGCGCTAACTAGTAAATAACCGCTAATTACGCTATAATTAGCATAGAAAGTATGAAGCCAGACGATCGTTCATCACTAACCGTTCCGCCCAGAGACGGAGCGCCTCATCACAGCGCGCTAACCGACCAGCACCGGTCGGCAGCGGCTGATATTGTCCGCCAACAGATCAGTTCGATTATTCAAAACGATCCGCATGCTACTGCTGCAGCTGGCCAGCAGCCAAATTCTAACGCAAAAAAGCCGCCTAAACAGGCCGAGGAGCTCCAAAAGAACTCGCACTCGCCGCAAACAAACACCTATCCGCAGCCATCTGGCACCATCGCTGATAGTGCACAGTCCAGCAACGTTACGGCCGGCCCCGGCGCCGTCGACCCAGACAAAAACCCGTATACCCGCACCATGAACCAGAGCTCCACGCCTGCTACACATGATGCTTCTTGGCAAAAATACCACACCGCCTGGCAAACATATTATCAGCAGTATTACGAGCGCTACTACGTCTCGCAGATTGACGCCACTCGCAAGTCGCTCAAAAAGCAAGCCGCCCAGCAAGCGCAAAAAAACCAAAACTCAACGCCAAACAATGGTACTGTATCGCAAGAGGAAGCCGTCAACGACCTGCGTAGTTCCATTCGCCGCAAAATCAACGACAAAGCCAAGAAGGTCCGCGGCAGCCGCCATTTCATGCCAATCGTGGCAGCTTGCGCGGTGATGATTGTTTTTCTATTTTTGCAGTATAATCGCGTTTTGTTCGCCTACGTTGAAGCGTATGTCTCGCCAGGCGCCGCTGACCCCGAATCAATTATCGTCTCGCCAAACACCACCAAAGTCGCCACCAACGAGTCGCGGCTGCTTATCCCGAAGATTGCCGTCGATGTGCCAATTGTTTGGGATGCTAATGCCGCCGACACCAACTCGCTCAATAAGGCCATGGACAAAGGCATCGTTTGGTTCAATATCCAAGGCGCCAACGCTAAGCCTGGCGAAAAGGGTAATTTCGTCGTTTCTGGCCATTCTTCTAACGACTGGACTGACAGCGGCGATTATAAATTTATTTTTGCTCGGCTAGAGAAGATGGCCGCCGGTGATGTAGTTTACGCTAATTACAACGGTACGCGCTATACTTACAAAATTACCGGCACCAAGGTGGTTAAGCCAACTGACGTCGCGTCACTGCAAATCGGCAACGATAAGCCATACATCACACTAGTTACCTGTACGCCGCTAGGCACAGCACAAAACCGCCTGCTAGTTTTTGGCGAGCAAATCAGCCCGAATCCGAACGAAGCCAAAACCGCCGAGCAAAATAGCAATACCGCCACCTCGACCAAGAAAATGCCAGCCAACTCGCCGACATTCTTGCAACGAATATTTGGCATCGGTAATTAACGAACTTAGCTTAGTCGTACATCTTAATGTAAGAAGCAGTAATTTTGCCCGAAGCGTGTTTGCGGAAATAATACAGAAAACGGTTATTCGACGATTGCATTGCTGCCGAGCCAACTGCATCGGTCGCCATGGTGTGCATATTAGTACCGTCATAATCGCCGAACTCAAAAGTACCGCCAGACACCCGCATAATATGCGAATTATCCAGCCAAGCGATTTCACTCGTAGCGGTAGTCTTCATCGAGACGTTAGCAATCGACCGCAGTTCTAAATTATAAGTCACCAAGCTAGCCCCAGCCTGCGCATAAACATACAGATGTTCGTTGGGCGAGAAGCCCGCATGCGAAACGTCAGTAGCTAACGGCAGCGTCGCTAGCAACTCTTGCTGCAGTTCGTCTGTCGAATCGCTTGCTGGTAATTTTACCTTCTTGACAGCAACCATTTTGCCGTGAGTAATGAGCGCAAAATTATCATAATAATACTCCTCAATCGCTAGGTTAAGACTGCGCCCAGACATGTCCTTGAAAGTTTGCAAGGCCCGCGGTTTCGAAGCGCCTTTCGACAAATAGCCAATCGTCCGCTCGCCGCTATTATTCGGCTTGGTGGTATAGCTAATCCAACCGTTTCTAGAAACATAAAAATCACTAGCATCGCTAATTAGCGGACCCGACAACGTTTTATCCGACAGTCTAATCCGGCGAACATCGCTATCGGCCGTTAACACATACACATTCTGCGAGTCGCTTTTATCGAAAGCTAGTTTGCTGATTTGCACGCCGATATCTCGGGTGATGTTTTGCGCCTTGCCATCGAGGTCAACGATAAGATATTCTTTTGAATCATCAAAAGAATGGCTTATTAACACTCGTTTGCTATCCTTGCTCCACGATTCAATTGCAAAACTGTGATTAGCGCCGTCGGCCGTATAACTATCAGCAGGTAGAACACGCTGTTTATGTTCGATCCGGTCGTTATCAACTTTGAGAAAATCAACCGCTGGCTGCTGCTTGTTTTGGATGACCGCAAAGCGCGATTTATCAGGCGCTGCCGCTGCGCTGTCGAGGCTAGCGAGTTCCATCGCGTCTTTAGCCTCAATGCTCGTCGGTACTAGCTTGACGTAATTTAACCAAAGGATTGAGCCGGCCTTGACGTTAACTTGTTTTTGCCAGGGCACAAAGCCGTCTTTCGATACCGTCACCGTGTGCTGCCCGGCAGTAGCTACAATACGCGTCGCCGTCCGGTTGGCAAGGGTGGCAGCATCTATCTGAATCGTTGCGCCATCAGGCCGCGAGTCAAACTGCATCATGCCGCCTTGTCTAACCGTGCCTCGATCAAAGTCTAAACGATAGCCTTGTACTAGCATCAAACAAACCACTGCCAACGCTAGAACTGCCAGGGTCATCATAGCATAAGTAAAGGTTAATTTAATACGCTGCTTGCGCCGATTTTTTTGCTGATTCATAGTACGTATTATACCACTTGCTATTGCGCGTAATAGCAAATTAGGCTATGATAATAGTTAAGCACGAGTAGTATCGCAAACATAGGTAAGGGGAAATGACAAACAACATAACCATCAAGGGTAATGTCTACGACGCCGAAACTGGCAATATTCTCGATGCCCAGCGATCGGCACGCACGCCAGCAGCCGCGGCTAGCAATTTTCATAGCGGCACCCAAAAATCCCACACCCTGCAGCGCAAATATATCAAGAAACAACCGCGCACCATTGATTCAATAGCGCCAGTGCGAGCCGCCACCACAGCAGGTATTAAAGAAAATTCTGCCGTTCGCAGTTCGCAGCGCTTAGCGGCCGAGCGCAGTACGCCGCCGCAAATTATTCGCCGCAGCAAGAGAACTCGCCGCGTCCAAGATATCCGCCGATCGTCTGATATTGCGCATTTTGCCAAAGTTACAACTGCTACCAAGCCGCCCGTCAAGCGTCCAGCAACCCCAGAAACACCAGATATAGCGCCTACCACCAATCAGCTTGAACAGACTGCTCGCCAGCGGCAAGCAATCATCAAGCAGCAGCAAACGCGCAGCGTCTTGCCATCACAAGTTATCAAGCAGCAAGCCATTCAGGAAGCTACCGACAAGATGTTGACGCGCCAACAGCGCAAAGAAGTCAAGCCAGCAAAGAATACTTCGCTTTGGCGCCGCTTGGTGAGTGTTGGCAGCGCAGCTATAGCTGTCCTACTGCTAGGCGCCTATTTCACGTATATCAATATGCCCGCTTTGAGCACCCGTATAGCCGCCTCGCAGGCTGGTATTAACGCTTCTTATCCGAATTATCAGCCGTCTGGCTATAGCCTCAACGGTCCAGTTGCTTACCAGCAGGGCAGCGTAATCATGAAGTTTGCCGCTAACGGCAGTAACGAGAATTTCACCTTAGCGCAAACTCGCTCCGAGTGGGATTCATCAGCCGTGCTCGAAAATTACATCAAGCCGAAATCCCGCGACAAATACACCACGACCGCTGCCAATGGCCTAACCATCTATTCATATGGTACTCATGCCGCTTGGGTTAATGCTGGTATTCTTTACACCGTCGACGGCAACGCCGAGCTAGCGCCAGAACAAATCCAAAAGATAGCCGCCAGTTTGTAATTTATGGGTTTTTGTGGTATAATATAAGGATAAGCCTTGTTTTTGGCGATATCAGGATAACTCTTAACTTTTGCACCCGCCGGGTGCTTTTTGCTATAATTAGGCCATGGGCGACGACAAAAAATACACCAACGTCATTCTTGAAGAAATCCGTTCGCAGATGAGCGCGGTATTAGAGATTGTGTCAAACCAACCAACACGTGAAGAATTCAATAATTTACGCGAGGAATTCGATAGTCTCAAGACCGACGTAAGAACAATCAAACGAGCTGTCGTTGATAACGACAAAACTACTCGGCACGAGCTAGAACTACCTGACCGGCGCGTCACCAAACTAGAAGAGAGCGCTTCATGACCACGCGTACTCGCTTCGCACCTAGCCCAACCGGCTACATGCACGTCGGCGGTATGCGTACCGCGCTATTCGCTTGGCTCATCGCTCGGCAGTCAAATGGAAAATTCATCCTGCGCATAGAAGATACCGACCAAAAAAGGGAAGTATCTGGCAGCGTAGAGCATATTTATGAATGCCTAAGGTGGCTCGACCTTATACCAGACGAAGGCCCAGACGATTTTGGCGGCGAATTCGGGTCATATAAGCAATCAGAACGGCTTGACATTTACCAAAAATATGCGCAAAAACTCATTGACGCTGGCCGCGCTTATGCCGATCCGTATACACCAGAGCAGCTAGATGCTTTTCGCGAAGAAGCCAAAGCCCATAAAAAGCCTTTTTTGTACCGTGATTACCGTCCGGAAGACCCGCCGACCTGGGATGGCAGCCAACCGCTGCGCTTTCGTTCAGAACCGAAACCCTACACCTGGCACGACGAAGTCATGGGCGAGATGCATGCCGGCCCAGAGGTAATTGACGACTTTATCTTAGTCAAATCCGACGGCTTTCCGACGTACAACTTTGCGCACATTGTCGATGACGCCGAAATGGAAATCACCCACGTTATCCGCGGGCAAGAGTTCCTTGCCAGCACGCCCAAATATCTTAATCTCTACGATGCGCTGGATATAACTTGGCCGATATTCGCCTCGGTGCCGCCAATCATGAACGAGCAGGGCAATAAGAAGTTATCCAAACGCGACGGCGCCAAAGATATCCTAGCCTACAGGGAAGAAGGCTATCTGCCAGACGCCATGCTCAATTTCCTCGCCAGCCTGGGATGGAACGACGGCACCGAACAGGAAGTTTTCACCAGAGACGAATTGATCGAAAAGTTCAGCCTGAAACGCGTCCAAAAATCAGGCGCGCGGTTTGACGAAAAACGCTTGTTATGGCTTAACGGCGCTCATATACGCAATATTCCTGTCGATAAGCTTTACGAGTACGTGTCGCCATGGGGCGATAACCCGCAAAAAGACGGGGGACAGACTGGTTTCTGGCCGGAATCTGCTTACGCTCCAAATATAACTAAGGAGTACCGCATGAAGGTGCTGGCTTTAGCGCAAGACCGCCTGAAAATGTTTGAAGATTTACGCGGATTTGGCTACTTTTTCGCGGAGCCTGAAATTAATATGGAACTTATTAACGGCAATAAACAGCTAAAGAAGCTGTCTGACAGCGAGCGGCGCGAACTTTTAGAAACCGCCCGCGCTGAGCTCGCCAAACTCACCGACTGGACGCCAGAATCAATCCAAAACTGCCTGAACAAACTACTGGAAACAACCGGCCAAAAGCCCGGTATCCTCTTCAGCCTGATCCGCATCGCCGTCACCTGGGCGCCGTTCAGCCCGCAGCTGAATGATACGCTGGCACTGATTGGCTGTGAACGCACGCTAGCGCGGCTTCAGAGTTATCTGGACATGAAATTAGCGTAGCGGTCAGAAAGCAATAATCTTATTTTTCTACCTCTAACACACCTTCTAACTGATACGTCACTCGCTTTTTCCTCATATTACCATCAACATAAGTTATATCTTCACACAGTTTTTCGGATAAATAATTCTCAGAAAGCCTAGTCTTTAGCACCCTAATAGCCTTATGAGCTATCGACCATACAGCTTCTTGTACGAGCTTCGCATCTGCTGTCCTTTCATCGTTTCCAGCGATAAATGAACTGTACTCTAGCCCCTCTTTTTCTGCAAACGCCCGACACATATCTTCGATGGTCATTGGTTCTCTGCTCCGTCCTAAAATACCAATTACTACTGGATACAAAGCTTTCTCGCTACATCCTTCAGGATCTGACTCGATTGAAAATGCCGCTCCACCATCGGCATATTCAATAATTTGCAACCCCCAATCGGTCAGCTGCACTACTACTGGATCTGCAGACTCTTCAACAGGCGAACATAAGCCTTTTATTAAGCCTTCTTTTTCTGAATAGGAGGGTTGCCCACATTGAAGAACCGAAGTTGGCATATCTGTAGTCACATGACTGCAACCTGGATCACCACTATACAACGTATGATTACTATCAGCTACCTGTCTGCGAGGTAACGGGGTAAGCTTCTCCAGTTTCTTTGGCCTTTTCGGTTTTTCTGACTCTTCTGGTTTTTTCAGTTTCTTCGGCGGCTCTGGCTCTGTAGATGACTCGGTGGATTCTGTCAAATCAACCGAGGATACTTTTGACAGATCAGATCCCATTATCGCATCGCTAGTTGCACCATTTTCGCTAGCTGGCCGCCACGCCCAAGACTCAACTCGCGTGTCAGGATCGTAATGATAGACAACGTTCGGATCATTCTCTGCTTGCTCGATCCACCGATTAAATCCCGCTCTATAACGCAAACCAAATACTTCTGGGTTGCGTTCCATATAACTATCAATTACCGACCAAATCACAGGATTGCCTTTATATGCTTTCAGAAATACAATAATTGCGTTACCGAATTCATCGTATATCTCTCCAGACTCCTGTCGTTCCCGATCGGCAGCGGCTATTTCTCGCTCACGCCTCAGCCTATCAACTCTGCGTGCAAGATCTCCTAGCTTTTTTGCAAGATTAGCGTCATCCAAGACCTCTCGCTCTGTATCTGCTAGCTCACTGAGCTCTTTTCGTATGTGGCCAAAATCATCACCAACTTTTTTCACATAAACTCCATTTCTTAATTTAATGTAAAATTGTTCAATCTGGGATATAATACAGAATCTTCCAAGTTTAAGCATCTATCTCTAAGGATTTAGTGCTAAAATTTTTTAGCCAAAAATACTACGGTAGGTTATTTGACCTCTTAGTTCCCGACGTTCGCTTGGAGCCATGCCGCCCCAGATACCATCGTCTGTTAAATTTTAGCATCTGTAGCGAACTGCGCAAACCATAACCAATTCACACCAATTATGTTATAATTTTACCAAGATGCGAAAGCAAAAAATACGCAGACGAAACAGACAACCAAGCCCGCTCGTGGCGCAACACTACGCGGTTGATGGCAAGCAGTCGCGCCTGCAACGACTGCGCGATTTCATTAATCGTCATCGTATTGCAACAATGTGCATTTGCGGTGTAATCCTGATCGCTATCGGCGGGGCGGTGGCCTTCGTATTGACATATCGCGCACCAGTTGCCGACACCGCGTATCATGCTCCTGCCAAAAAAGCTCCTAAACCTGCCGAAAAATACTATTCCCACCTCAATGGCATTGAAGTTGCCTCTAAGGCCGACCTATCCAAACCAGTCACTGCCATCATGATCGAAAATTCGCCTGATGCCCGGCCGCATTCCGGACTCAAGCAGGCCGAAGTCGTCTACGAAGCCATCGCCGAAGGCGGCATCACGCGCTTTCTGACACTATTTCAACAGCACAAGCCGCAGCTCATCGGCCCAGTCCGCAGCCTGCGTATGTACTATGTCGATTGGCTAGCACCATATCAGGCTAGCGTCGCCCACGTCGGCGGTAGCCATGCTTCACTGCAAGAGATCCGTAACGGTAAGTATCGCGACATTGATCAGTTTTTCAACGGCGGCTCGTACTGGCGCGCTAATGATCGGCGGCCGCCGCATAATGTCTATACTAGTTTCGAGAAATTAGACGCGCTCAACGCTGGCAAAGGCTATAAATCATCGCAATTCACCAGTTTCACCCGCACTGACGGCAAAACCAGTGACAAGCCTAATGCCACCAGCATCGACATCAACTTTTCAAGCAGCTGGTACAACACCCATTACGACTATGACAAGGCTAGCAACACCTATCTGCGCAGTATCGGCGGGCAGGCCAGTAACGACCGTGAAGAGGGTAGGCTAGCGCCGAGCGTCGTCATCGCACTGCATGTCAACGAGACTACCGTCATGGAAGACGGCTGGCGGCAAAGTATCGTTACTAATGGTACCGGTACTGCAACAGTGTTTCAGAACGGTACGGTCGCTGAATACACTTGGCGCAAGAATGACCGTTTTAGCCCGCTCGAGCTCATTGACGCCGCTGGCAAACCAGTCGCGCTAAATCGCGGACAAACTTGGATTGCCGCTGTACCAAACAGCGGCGGAGGAGGTGTTTCGTGGCAGTAAGCGACGCCAAGCCAATAGTCAAACGCACGCCAGAAATGCGTGATTTTTGGCGTATTCATCGCAACAAGGTTGCAATAATATCTGTTCTCGTTCAATTATTGGTCGCTTTATCAGTTATTGCAATAATGATCATCTTGCAGGTTCGCCTGGGCATCTTTCTTATTGCAACAATTGTCATTTCGCTGTTAATCATTTCTACTGCAACAAATTTCGCAGTGTTGTCTTTTGCGATGATTCCGCTACGCGACCTCTCGACCGCGCTAGTTAATGCTGCCGGACAAAAAATTGACCAAAAGTTACCAAACCCTAGCAATAAAGAATACAAAGCTACCGGCTTTAGCGATATGCTGCTGTCTATCTACAAAGAACATACCGAAACCAGCCCAGACAAAGCTAGTGCAACTGACGAACTAGCTAGCGCCCTCAATCTGACAAGCACTGGCATAATTATCCTTGACAAGAACAATGGCGTAATTTTCGCTAACCGCGCCGCGCCAATCTCGCTCGACGCCAAAGGCGCTTATCATTTTGACTTGCTATTTGACGACGGCACCGACCTGATTGAATGGCTCAATCAACACCGTACCGACAATGTTCGCGCCCGCAAAATTTGGCTGCGAGTTCCCAACAAGGTCATCGGGCAAGAGGGACGCCGCATTTTCAATATCACAGTTGATTTTGAGCAAGGCAACACCGCAGACGCCATCATTACCGCCTACGACGAGACTGAAATCTACCAACCAGAAGACGACGACCTTGACTTTATTTCGTTCGCAGCTCATGAGTTGCGCGGGCCAATCACCGTTATCCGCGGCTACCTCGATGTGCTAGCGCTCGAACTCGATAGTAAACTCGAGCCCGATCAAAAAGAGCTCTTCCAACGACTAATCGTTAGCGGCAATCGCTTATCTGGTTACATCAACAATATCCTCAATACCAGCCGTTATGACCGCCGCCACCTCAAACTCCAACTACACGAAGATTCATTGGCGACAATATACGAGACTATCCGCGACGATATGGAGTTACGCGCCCGCTCGCAGCATCGTTCACTGTCCGTTGATATTCCGAGCGATTTGCCAACCGTTGCCGCCGACCGCTCTAGCATTTCCGAAGTGCTATCCAACCTTATCGACAATGCTATCAAATACTCCGACGAGGGCGGCGCTGTGCGCGTCACTGCTAAAGCTAAGGATAAACATATTGAAGTTTCGGTCGCCGACAATGGTATTGGTATTCCAGCTAGCGTCATCAACAACCTCTTTCACAAGTTCTACCGCAGCCACCGCAGCCGCGAGACAGTCGCTGGCACGGGCATCGGCTTATATCTCAGCAAAGCTATCATCGAAAGTCACGGCGGCACTATCGGCGTATCAAGCACCGAAGGGCAGGGAGCAACTTTTACCTTCACGCTACCAATCTACGCCGCCGTTTCTGACAAGCTGCATGACGCCGACAATTCCAACACCGAAATCATCTCGGCAGGCAACAGCTGGATTAAAAATCACACTAAATACACGGGGTAAATAGGAGAGTATCATGGCAATTTCCACAATCTTAGTCATCGAAGACGACCGTTTCATCGGCGAGATGTACGTTCGCAGCCTCAAAATGGCTGGCTACAACGTCGAGTGGGCAGTGGACGGCCACGACGGCTTGGTTATGGCTACCAATCAACATTACGATTTAATTTTGCTTGATATCATGCTGCCAGAGATGCGCGGCACCGAAATCATGACCGCCATCCGCAAATTCGAAGAAAACAGCGCCGAGAAGTCGCGTATCGTCGTCATGACAAATTTCGATCAAGACGAGAAAAGCCGCGCCGCTTTAGAAAACGACGCCGACGCCTACCTGATTAAGGCTGAAATCACACCGCGCCGCTTAATCGAAATCATTCAGCAGCTCGGCAGCTAGACAACACCCAGCTCTGCTGCTATAATATCCAACAGTTCGGCTCTATCGTCTAGCGGTTAGGACACCGGGTTCTCATCCCGGCAACCCGGGTTCGATTCCCGGTAGAGTCACCATAAAGGAATTACGATACTCTTCGGAGTCTTTTTTTGTATATAGATTTAATATAATGGACCGCTGCATTACCCCCCATACTACAATAATCGCCTCGGTGCTATAATGAATGTATGCAGCAAATAGTCTTGGTTGTAAAGGCGCAAACTAGTGGTGAAGCGCAGGATATTTTAGATAGAATAGGAATCAAAAAAGATTCTTCCGATAAATTTGAGGCTATGTCCGAAAAGCTGTTTCTTGTAACAATAAAACGCAGTGAGCAAATAGATCCTCAAATATATGCTAATATACACAAAAGTCTTGAAATAGGTATATTGAGCGATTCGAGTTCTCGCAAACGGGCAGAAGAAGTTTTCAAGGCTGTCTATGAAGTGGAGATTCAATTGCGTAAATTGCTGCTATATCTACCTGATTTAGTTGAGATGTATTATGATATTTTATTGCAGCACGGAAAGTATCTAGACAAATGTAAATCAAAGGATACTGAAAATAATTTAATTTTCAAAAAGAATTTAGATACACTGGTTTCTTATTTAACTCTAGGCGAGATAATAGAAATTCTAGGATACGATTTCTCATGGTCTTCACATCAGTTAACTGCTGACGATCTGAATGAGTTGCTAAACAGAAGCAGTTCTTTTGAAGACTTCAAAGCAAAGTTTGGCGAGAAATGCAGAGCTATTATTATCTGGGATGTGATTGCCAAGGAAATCTTGCAAAAGGATATATCTTGGAAGGACATGAAGATCAAGTTAAATAAGTTGAAGGAGTATAGAGACGCCGCAGCTCATCATAATCATTTTACAGAGAAGAAAAAAATAAATGCTATAGAACTAGCTAAGAAAATTGAAAAAGATATTAAGCTTCCAGCGAAGTCTTCATTGTCTCCAGAACAGCAAGCCCAACTACAAATCCTTGGTGAACAAATAGCAAATAGTCTACAAAGTATACAGAAGATATATTTCAATACAGAAACACTTAGACAATTAGCAGAATATCAGCAATCTTTAGCATCCAATATGATCAAAAACTTTAGTACACCAAGTTATCTTAAAAATTTTGGCGAAATATTAAATAAAACCTGTCCGACGATTAAAAATATAGGTGAATCACTTTCAAAATTGACACCCTACATGCCCCCTATTCCCCCTATTCAATATAGCTTTCTGAGAGCCGAAGACGACAAACATGTCGATAGTAAAAGTATCGAAAATGATACGCCAGACGAATAAAAAAGAAATCTAAAAGCCCCAAAAACATTGACCCAACTGCAAGTGCTATGTATAATCCTAACCATAAAGCGTCTGAGTTCCAGTCACGCCGGAACGAGCTGGGTGTCAAAATACACCACGGGAGTGAAGCCGTAAAGTCACACAACCGAAATCGCGATCCATCGTAGAGCCGGTAATGAGCGCTATAATTCAGTAATGAACTATAGAACAAGGATGGGACCGCGAGAGGTCTCTTTTTTGATCTCTCGTTCCTTGGGTAAATAATATAAATTTATTGTGCCTGAGGAGGTTTTTATTAGACTATGGATACAATAGAAAAAATTCAAGAAAATCCTAATTATATTAACCGGCATATTTTGACTTATGACGAAATGGCAAGCGCTAAGCCTGGCAACTGTCAGGAGCCATTGGTTAACGTGCGCAAATATGATCCGTCGATTATAGCCGAACACGAGCAATGGGATATGCAGGTTTATACTGGCGAGTCTATTTTGGTGCGCGATACAGTAGCTAGAAAACTCGCTGCAGTTAATGAGCAGCTGAAGGCAGATAATAATTTGCGACTACGCGTTGTTTATGGCTTTCGCCACCCAAAAGTACAAGAAAAGTACTTTCGCGAACGCAAAGCGGCCTTGCAGCGAGAGAATCCCGAGATGTCAGAATACAATCTAATTCGTCTAGCTCATGATTTTATTGCTGTACCCGATGTGGCTGGACACCCAATGGGAGCGGCAGTTGACTTAACCATTGTCGATAGAGATAATAACCCTGTCGACATGGGCAACAAGATATCCGACTATTCTAATCCAGATATTATTAAAACTTTTGCGAAAGTGACCCCAGAACAAGCCTCGTATAGAAAGGTATTACATGACGCTATGATAGCACAAGGCTTCGCGCCGTTCTACGGCGAGTGGTGGCATTTCTCATATGGTGACCGTGAGTGGGCGGCATTTTACGGAAAAAAAGCGGCAATTTATGGTACTATAAATATATTTCAATGCATTGAGTAATGGAGCGGCATAGCGACCTCTTTCAAGATCGCTATGCCGCCCCGTGGTGGTTGGTCAGGAGGCGGAGAGAGCTTTAAGGTTCTGTAGCGCGAAACTGCAGTTGCCATAAAGCCAAATTCGCTGGGTGCTCTGGGAGTGGTTTTCTTCCGTCTGAGCCGACACGTCTTGGACCTCAGAAATCTCAGTAGACCCCATCCTCAAGAACATATGTCTTGAGTTGGATCCTTTGGCCGCCGTCCTCATGACGTAGTATGCGCCTCCGAGGCGATTCGCTTCAGAGAGGCATCGCTCAGTCACGGCGTAGGCAATTTTTCGGCCACGATGACTCAAAGCCACGCCCAACTCTGAGATATACCACATCTGATCGCTATCTGCGAGAATTTCTTGCGAGTCTTGTAGAAATTCTCTAATATCGTCAGGGGCATCGTCTACGGGAAGTGCACAGCAAAAACCCACAACAGAGCCATCATCCTTTGCAAGAACTATGACTCCTCTTTCCAGGTGGGGACCCCAGATTTCTTTGTGTATCCTATATCTCGGATACACTTCAAAATAAGGAGGTCCGCCAAAAGCCTCCTGATACAGAGATGTGAACCCAGCCACATCAGCTGTGTCTCTAGCGATAGTATACTCAATCATGAATGACCTCCATATCACTCTCGAGAGTCACAAAATCACCGTCAACTTCGGCCCGGATAATCTTACCGGTTGGCTGAATGATGTCTGAGACGCCAGTTACAGCACACGCCGCAATCGTACCAGAGCCACACGATGATTCATAGAAAAAGGTATCGATACTCCTCACCCATACTACAGGATGAATCGCAACAGAATCGTCCTTCCTTTCAATCCAGACCACCCCAACGGCGTCTCGCTCGCGAAGACTTAGTTCTTCTGTCAGGTGATGGTGCGTCTCCCGGTAGACTTCTGCTTGAGCTGGGAATCTACTCTCTACCACAACATGGACGATGCCACCAAGATCGACGATGTTTATCGTCTGTTCATGGCCTTCGACAGGGTAAACCCCGACAGACATACCCGGAAACCTGCATCGGACATAGTACTCGTTATCCGACCGCCTATCGACAGTCGCGCTAACGAGACCTTTGAAGCCAGATACCGTAAATTCTACGTTATCAGCACCTCGCAGTTTCGAGAACAGCACAGCAGCTGCCCGCGATGCATTACCACAGAACTCTCCGCCAGCCATTTCAAAATGGCTTTGGCTTTGCGACAACACGAGAAAACCGGCCTGTTCAGCACCAAGTCTCTCTGTGTTCTCTCCTAGTATCCGTCCTCGACTAACATACTCTGTACGGGTAAGCGGACTAGTAATGACTTCAATTGCCGTTCCGTTACCGTTCGCAGCAGTGATGACAGCCGTGGTTGTTGAGTTCATCATTATTCTCTCCTTAATTTTGAATGTGCTGTCCAACCTTACGGTGATATTGTCACACTCTCGTTATATATTCAACTCATTTGCGACTTATCGTGACGTTCTTGAAGGCACCGCTCTATATCGGTAATCTTAATATCTTTGGCAACCAACAAAACTAGGAGGTGATAAACCAGATCGGCAACCTCGCCAATAAATTCATCGTTTTCATCATTCTTTGCAGCGATCACAACTTCAACTGATTCTTCGCCAACTTTTTGGATAGTCCTATCTAAGCCTCTGTCGAATAATTGTCTTGTGTAGGATATGTCTTCATCGCTGTTGCGTCTGCTCTCTATGATTTCGTATAATTCTCTAATTGTCATACATTCTCCTTATGCTATGATTTTTTCAATCGGCGACACGAGAATCCCACGCGCGCCAAGACTTTTCAATTTGTTAGCTACCCTCCAAAACTCATCTTCATTCATAACTGCGTGTACTGCCAGCCAACCAGGCTTCGTTAATTCCACTACAGTTGGAGCATCAAGTCCAGGGGCGATATTTTTAATTTTATCGATATTCTCTTTGGGCGCGTTCATCATAATATACTTCAAATTCCTTGCAGCAAGTGCCGACTCAAGACGAACTAGCATCTGAGTAATTAGACCTTCCTTGTCTTTTGAAAGCTTCTTTTCATTTCTAATAAGAACGGCTTCGGTCTCTAGAATTGTTTCTATGGGCCGTAGGTCATTTAATAAAAGAGTGCTGCCGCTAGCCATTATATCAACAATCGCATCTGCCACCCCAAGTGCAGGTGTAATTTCAACCGATCCAGCTATCACAGTAGTTTTAATGTCAATACCGCGTTTCGCAAAATATTTTCTAGTCGTGTTTGGGAAAGTTGTAGCAATTATTTTTCCTTGCAAATCTTTAATCGTAGTAATATTTGATTCTTTAGGAACAGCGGCAACAAGCTTACAATAACCAAATCCCGGACGCAGAACTTCACGCGTAGCAGTAACTCTAGTTTCACGTAAAACGTTTTGGCCAACAATGCCAATATCTACAACACCGCGCTCTATATAGCCAGGTATATCATCGTCGCGGCAAAACAAGATCTCAACTGGATAGTTGCGGCATGTGGCAAAAAGTCTACGGCCATACACCTCGAACTCAAGACCCATCATCCTTAGCGTTCTCAGAGAATCTTCGGTAAGTCGCCCATCTTTTTGGATAGCAATTTTTAAGTTTTCTTTGTTTAATTTCTTATCCATGATAAAACCTCCTCAGGCACAATAAATTTATATTATTTACCCAAGGAACGAGAGATCAAAAAAGAGACCTCTCGCGGTCCCATCCTTGTTCTATAGTTCATTACTGAATTATAGCGCTCATTACCGGCTCTACGATGGATCGCGATTTCGGTTGTGTGACTTTACGGCTTCACTCCCGTGGTGTATTTTGACACCCAGCTCGTTCCGGCGTGACTGGAACTCAGACGCTTTATAGTACATTATGAATGGTAGCAGAGTGGCTAAAATAAGTCAATAATCTGTCTAGGCTAATCCTATTGTGTAGTGAGTTCAATAAACACTTAAGCAAAGATGTCAGCTTACGCTCAAATCTTTTTTCTAGTTATACCACGGAGTGTTGGACCGGGCTTAGGTAGACAAATTACTTTGGTAAGGTATAATTGTAATTAACTAATTATCGCGTTGGCAGCTTGACTAACCACAGAATTACCAAGTACTGTTGTCCGAATATCGAGCGCAAGCCAATTCAAAACATAGGAGGACAGTATCCAAGATTAACCGAAATGGGTAACACAATAAAATCACGAATCCTTCTAGTAGAAGACGAACCCGCCCTGCGGACTGGCACCGAACAATTCCTCCGCCAGCGTGGTTTTACGGTGGTGACGGCGACCAGTGGCGAGGAAGCGCTGGAGAGATTTACTGGGGCAGATGTTATTATCCTCGACATTATGCTGCCGGGGATGAGCGGCATCGAGACACTGCACCAAATTCGCCAGACCAGCGACGTGCCGGTACTGATGCTGACGGCGCTGCATGATGAGCCGACGCAAATTGCTAGTTTTGATGAGCTGGCAGATGATTATATGAGTAAGCCGTTTTCGCTGGTGATTTTGGAAAAGCGAATTAGGGCGCTGCTTCGCCGCCAACAGTCTGTCAAAAAGACCTTGTGGCAGCGCGGCCTGGCTTCGGTGGATTTTATGGCCTATCAGGGATTTTATGATGATACTGACGCGCACCTCAAGCCCAAGGAAGTGCAGCTGCTTAAACTGCTCGTGGATAATCCAAATATGGTCTGGAGTCGGCAGGCTATCATTGACAAGTTGTGGCGTGATGACGAGGTGCCATTCGACCGAGTGATTGACGTTTATATCAAAAACCTGCGCAAGAAATTGCACCTGGACTGCATCATCACGGTGAAGGGAGTGGGCTATCGCTATGAAGAATCTTAAATTATTCCCCAAAACATTTTTGGTATCAATCGGCCTATTTGCGGCGTTAATCATCCTGGTGCATGCGTTTGTCTACACCTTGATGCCACAATTTTATCTACAGCAAAAAGAGCGCGAGGCGGCGGATAACCTGATAACGCTAACCACTGAGCTACGCGGCAAATCGGCCGAGGAAATGCGCCAGATCAGCCAAAAGTTCGCTCAGATGAAAAATGTGAACATCACGCTGACGATTGACAGGCGCGACCAGTATTTTCAAGGGTTTCAATCGATCAACATCGTGACGGATAGCGGTAAATCGGTCGACACTAGCGTGGTGAAAATCGCTGATGGGCAGACTGTCGATCCGCGTTCAGTGATTTTGCAGCAGAGTAGTGTGACTGATAAGCAGGGGCGAGCGATTACGGTCAAGCTGCTGGCTGACGTAGCACCTGTCACTCAGGCCAAACTTGCTACCCTGCACGTATTGCCCTATACCATGCTCGGCTCACTGCTGGTGGCGCTACTATTTTCCTACATTTACAGCCGTTTTGTGACGCGGCCGATTCGCCAGATGGCAGCAGTGACGACGACGATGCAGCAGCTGGAAAAGGGTGCGCGTTATCCAGTGAATAGCCGTGATGAAATCGGTGTGCTGGGGCAAAATATTAATGAACTCTATCAAAATCTGTGGCAAACGATTCGTTCGCTGGAGCATGAAAATAAGCGGATCACGAAGCTGGAAAGGGAGAAAATCGCATTCCTTCGCGCGGCCTCGCACGAGCTGAAAACGCCGCTAGCAGCCCTTCGGATCATGCTTGAAAACATGCAACTCAACATCGGCGAATATAAAAATCGCGATCAGTACCTGGCGGAATCGGTAGCGCAGGTTGACCGCTTGGCGGCGATGGTGAATGACGTTTTGCGCTCTGGCAGCGTCGCCGAGCAGGCTCTGCGTCAGGAGAAACGACTGAGGATTGACAAGCTAATCGCCGAGGTGATTGCTGACTATACACTGCTGGCAAAAACGCGTGGCATGACTTTCGCGGTTAATACAGAGCCGACGACCATTCGTGCCAACCGCGACATGATACGCCACGTCATCTCGAATCTGGTGTCGAACGCGGTGCGCCACGGTGGCGCTGGGAGCGTGATAAAAATTACTTGCAACCAAAATGAGCTGGCCATCGAAAACGCCTGCAAACCGCTCACTAAACAGCAACTCCAGCACGTCTTCGATCCGTTTTATCGGAGCAATGCCACCACGAAGCAACACGCTGACAGCAGTGGCATCGGCCTCTACACCGTGAAAATGCTACTCGACGCTAAGGGTCTAGACTACGACTTCACACCGCATGGGCGGGGCATGCGGTTTGTGGTAAGGTTTGGTTAAGACAGCGAGGTGTTACACTATACTCATGAACCTCACCTACGCGACCACCAACAAATATAAACTCGCCGGAGCCAAGCAAGCACTGGCTGGAACAGGCGTCAACCTGATTGCGCCAGACGAAGCCCTGCCCGACGTGCCAGAAATCCAATCCGACGACCAAACGGCCGTCTCTGTCGATAAGGCGCTAAAGTACTACGATCT